>DASZAA010000432.1:0-19973 GCA_035945615.1 Terriglobia bacterium | reverse complement strand
GGCGGCCTCTGGCCGCCGGATTTTAATAGTAAAGACCGGCGGCCAGAGGCCGCCGCTACAGTTGTTGGACACCGCGGGTGGCGCATACACCGCGCATTTTGCGGTGTATGCGGGACGCAGTCCGCTTAATTCGCGCATATCACAAGAAATGTGATGCGCGCGCCAGCCATGAAGTTGGAGCCAACCACTGGGATGTCTGTTTCATTCGCAGCAACCTAGTTCGAGTTCCAATCTACATTTCCATTTATTAGGGGGAACTGTGGGTCAATATACTCATAAAGAACATCCGTTCCGTTTGGCCCTCCAAGTACTATTGTCGCTTGTAACCAGCCGCTTGCGACCCATCGCAGCCTGATAAGCTGCTTCCAGAACCCATTCTGGCCATAAAAGAAGATGTTGTAGTCCTGCCGCTCTGACCCAGTGAATGTCAGCGGGGTTAAAGTTCGACCCGCATTAGCAGATATGTCCCCGATAGGCACAATCGTATCCGAAGGCAATGACATAGTTAGAGTCCTGCGGCTCGCGACCAATTGTTTGAAGATGTTCAGATCTGTGATTCGCGCGCTCACATTGTGGAGTGGGAATTTTCCAGCGTGTTGGACATGCAATATTGCTCCTGTCTTCTGCAATCCCACTAATTGCATGTAGACGAAGCTGTTGCCTCCCGTGATTGAATCTATGCTCGTCTGAACTCTTTCCATGATTTTGCTGGAACGCGCCATCGTAGCATTGAAGTTTTCTTGGCTTTGCGCTATGGACCGACTCAGACCGTCGGCTATTCTTTGAAAACCTTCGAGTTGTTCCTTCCTTGCCCTAGCCTGTTCCGCATCGTGCTCATTCCGATCCTTATAGATGGAACTAATTTCGAGCCCTACAAGCACCAGCATGACCGCGGTCCAAAGAGCCTTCTCTTCAGGCCCAGCTTTTTCCCATCGGATCAGGGGCACAAAAACACCGAGAACCGCGAGGGCGGCGATGTAAACACCCACAGGCGGGTGCCATCGGCAGAGCGTAAAAAAAATCACGGCTCCGATGAGCGCCGCACCAACAGAGAATGGGACCCAAATTGTGAGCACCAGGACTTCCATGGGCGAGTTAGATTTTAGCCTTTTTTCTGGCGTTAGGAACACCGGCTCTACAGCACACATCGTAAGAAGCGGGTAGTGGGTAGTGGGTTTTTCATGCGATGCAAAACAAGCCCACGGTCAATTCTAACCGCGAATTGACCATGGCTACCATCTACCATCTCTGAAAGGGCATCGCCGTTTCAGAGACGGCGGTGCTACTGCGCGAGACCGGGTAGGGCGCCAAAATTCTGCAAGATATTGCGGGTGATCTGCTGCACGGCTGGGTTGGTGCGAACCGGATGGCTGAGGGCAAAGTCGTCGAGGCCCCAGCTCCACCGCAGTGTGCCGGTCCCGACCACGGCACTACACGCCTTTGTGGTATAAACCGCCATATCCGCGTATAAAGTTTTGCCCGTGGAGGTGAAGACGGGCGAGTGCGCGGCCCGCCAAATTCGCTCTGGAGAGTGCTGAAACATCCGGTCCGCTTCGTAGCCCAATATCCCGGGCAGCCGATCGCCGTCCGCCAGCCCCGTTCCCTCGAAGAGCCACGATGACGTATTTTGAACCACCATGTCCGTGTCTGGCGCACCAAGGTTCCAGTCGTACATGACGCCCACAAGGGCGTTTTCGGGCCGGTTGACCGGATGCCTCCTCCACATTGTCGTCACGAGATACCGCTGGCTCGTGTCTTGACCTGTGGCAAACGGATCCTGGGTCAAGGCGTACTCTTTGTAGCCTACAATCGTGCGGTAAGGATCTCCCGTCGCTGGACTTGGCTCAAAGCGAACCTGCCAGAAGCAGGTGTTGGCGGCGAAAAATCCCAGACCCACGCCTTGGTCTCTGGCCGCTTCCACGCTATCGCGCATTTGCCAGGACCAATATTCGCCGTGTCCCACAACCAGGAGTCCCGCATGGCGCAAAAGCAGGGCGCCTCGCGCATGAGTATCAACGTCGGTCGAGTACGTTACGTCGTACCCTTCTCTTTCGAGAAACCGCACCATGTTGTACTCCCATTGCAGAAAATCTCCAGAGCCTTGGCCGCGCGAATAGGGGCGATTGAACGAGACCTTGAACGCCCGCGGATTGCTGGTATAGAGCGAGGTTCCTCCCCAGGAGTTATACGCCTGATACGTATTCACGCTGGATTGAAATAGCAAGTCAGAAGTCCGCGTGTCATCGCGCACCACGAAAATGATATAGCTCTGCTTTCCGCTGGCGGCCGTCAGCTTTACCAGGTGCACGCCGCTCGTCCAGCCGTTCGGGTCGCTCGAATCCTGCGCAATTTTGAGCACATAGGGATCAACCCAGGGGCACTCGATCAATCCGGTTTCG
Organism: Terriglobia bacterium; assembly: GCA_035945615.1. GTDB lineage: Bacteria > Acidobacteriota > Terriglobia > UBA7540 > UBA7540 > RH2-MAG17b. The sequence goes on along the minus strand of DASZAA010000432.1, from coordinate 17,574 downwards.
GGATCAGGGAAGGGAGTGAGTTGCAGCCGGCCGGCGCGAGTGACCGAAGGCGCCATCTTGCGAGCGCCGGCCCCGCCATACCACCCCATCCGGAAGATTTCAAGGGTATAACTCGGCTCGGCGGTGCTCACGAAGAAGCTGATTTCTTCCCCGAGGTTGACGCTGACGGCCGAGGCGTAGCCTTCAATCTCACGCGACTTCGCGGGGTTTGAGAGCTGCCACGTACCGTCGCCAGGCTTATTGTTTTCCTCTATGACCAGATTGGAGTGGCGGGTAACCGAAGCGGACCTTGGAGCGCAGATGCCTGTGGGCAGCGCGTCGCATCCGGTGAAGCTGGCCAGGGCTGGAAGCACCAAAAGCGAGCCGGCTCGTTTAAGCAATGTGCGCCGGTCAAACGTCTGCCCAAGGAGCCGGATTCCTTCGTGAGCGGCTTGTTGAGCAGAATAGCCAATTGCGGAAGAATGCTCTCGACTGGATGCGCCTTCACGGAATGATTCCCAACCCGCGTGAGCGGCTCGAAACGCAAATGGCTTTAGCGCCGGAGCCGGCGGCTCGTTTTTAGATTTCCCCCGCAAAAAGACTTCCTCCGGCGGACATTCCCTCAGACCTCCGCCGCTTCCCTGACTGTTGCGCGTTCATGCGCTTTCATCGAAACTAGCAGTTGAAATGACGGGTAACAAGCAGGAGAGTGACTAATAGCGGGCCAATTATTACAGAAGCGGGTAAATTATGGAACGCCCGGTTGCGGAATGTTATTCAGGATTAAACAATGACGCGATGCTGCGCGAGGCCGCGCCGCCAGTTCATCGAAGGCGCGGTGAGTAAAAGCAGTGCGGTTGTCAGATTCCGCGCTGTCCGTTTGAGTCTTCTGCCGTTTTCGAAGCGATCCAGCCGAGGATTCCGAACGCGGGAACGAAGTAGGGAAAGATTCCATAGAACGTATCGCTCACGGAATGTGAGTGCCGGTCGACCGCGAGGAAGACTTGCGCGCAAAAGCATAGGGTGACGGCCAAACACGCCCATCCTTGCCATGCCACCGGACGGTAAATCCACCACCATCGTTTGAACCATCTATTCTTCATCGCAACCACCTCACGGTTTCATCCGAAAAAAGGATTTAGTGATTGAGCGCGTGGACCGCCAGCGAGGCTTCTTCATCGCGCCCAGATGGCGTGAGGCGTCCGAAGCGCCGCTCGCGGCCTTCGAACGCGCGCACGGCTTCCGCGAGATCATCGGGCGTAAAATCCGGCCACAACTTTTCACTGAACCACAGTTCCGCATACGCCAGCTCCCACAGCAAAAAATCGCTCAGGCGCTGCTCACCGCCGGTGCGGATGAGCAGGTCGACTTCCGCGTCCTCAGGACGGGCGTGACTTGCGAGCGCCATGAGACGGGCGAAATCATCGCGGGTGGGCGAGGTCTCGTCACGCAAGCGGCGTGCCGCCTCCACAATGATGTCTTGCCCTGAGTAATCGATGGCGAGGCGCAATTGGAAGCTTCCACCCGCGCGGGTATTCCTCTCCGCTGCTTCGATGGCCTCGAGCAGCGTTAAGGGTAGGCGGTCCCTACGCCCGATCACAGAAACGCGAATCCCTTCGCGCCGCCATTCTTCGTTCCCGGCGCGGATAAAATCCTCGAAGAGCTTCATGATTCCAGCCACTTCGCCTTCCGGGCGCGCCCAATTATTTCCCGAGAAGGCATAGAGCGTGAGAACCTCGACCTCCATGCACATCGCGGCCTGAACCAGAAGGGGTATTCGCGCCGCCCCTGCCCGATGGCCTGCCGAGCGGGGAAGCCCGCGCAGCGTGGCCCAGCGGCCATTGCCGTCCATGATGATTGCAACGTGAACTCGCCCGGATTTTTGGGCTGTTGGGAAATTCATCGATGCCACTCCTTCTAGTTTTATTGCTGTGACGACGGTCCCTTACTGGCTTTGGCCGCGGGCCGTCGCTTAGATTCGGAGATCACCATACAAAAGTTCTTTGCTCCATAAAGCGAACCGGCAAAAAAAAGGGGACTGACTATCGCACGCGCGCGGCGCGAATTAATTGCTCCATCTGGTCGAGATAGCGGCCAAGCGCGCCCCGTCCGGGGCGGGTCAAGCGGAACTCGGTTTTTGGCTTCCGCCCCTGAAAGAATTTGCTGCAAGCGATGTAGTCCGCCGCTTCGAGCTTGCGGGCATGGACGCTAAGATTTCCATCGGTCGTCTTCAAAATCTTCTTGAGATCGTTGAAACTCAACGACTCATTCACCGCGAGCGCACTTAGGATGCCCAGGCGCGTTTGCTCGTGGACGAGCCGGTCGAGCTCAATGGGATCAATTCGCTCTGCCGACCTGCCTGCGCGCCGGTAAGCGAGCGTTGATTTGACCGGCGCCGCGGCGCTCAGGCCCGCGGCGTTTCCTCCCGCTCTTTCGATCCTGCTTATTTGTTTAGCCACCGTACCTCCTGGCAATGATGATGCCGAATAAAATGTGCAGCCCTCCGAAAGCGCACCCGAGAAACCAATTTCCCCACGCCAGCGGAGTGAATAGCGCGGCAGCCCCCGCTGCCATGAAACAGACGCCCATCACCGGCACTACGCGCACCGAGAATGCGCCAGCGGCGACGAGGCCCGCTCCGTAAATGAGCAGCCAGAGTCCTGGCAGAGCATGGAAAAGGCCGAAGCGAGCCAGCGCCGCAGTGAGTAATCCGCCGGAAATAATCGGCGGGAGAAGGCTCAGGGCAAATTTGCGGCCCGCGCCGCTGAGCAGGGGAACTTCCGCCGCGCGCGCCTTCTGAAAGACCGCGCAGCCGCCCACGAGAAACGCCAGCGCACCCTCAATCAACCACACCGCGAGCCACGCCTGCTGCGACGGTTGGCGGGCCGCCACCAGCGCGGCGCCCAAGGCTGTCGCGCCCATAGCAATTGCGCCCCATCCCGGGACCGCGGTAAACGCAGTGGAGCGTTCCATGGTCTCGCGGATGAAGCGGAGATTCTCCAGGGCGTGCTGGCCGGTGCTTGAATGGGAATGGGACCGAGCGCGCAGATGAGGTTGACGGGGCATCGCGCACAGAATACGAGAGCAGTTTGCGTTTGTCAAGTACTTTGTAAAACAAAGTATACAGGTGCGCTGGAAGGCGGAGCCGCAACCCAATGCACGGTCATCCTGAGCGCAATGCAGAGAGACCGTCCATTTGCAGAAACGGAAGCGCCGGCCGGGACAGGCTCAAACACATTGAAAATCCGCGTCGCAGCCAGTAGGATGCCGAAGGAGTGGATAAGCAGTAGTCACAAACTTTGCGGAGAGGAGCGCGCGCCATGCGGTGCAATTTCTTAGAGGGGGAAACAGAAGGGCGATTACTTGCCGGGCATTCCAGCAAAAGGGGGATGCTTCCCATTTTTCGATGGCGCTGGGGTTTTTGCGTGCTGGGCACGCTGGTTTTGCTTGCGCTGTGCGTTCCGGCATTCGGCAAGGATTACGAGACGGTCACGTTCAGCCCCAAGCACCTCATGGGTATGCAGGTGAGCTTCAACGTTATCTTGCCGCAGGATTATGCCACGACCACGCGGCGCTTCCCGGTGCTTTATCTTCTGCACGGCTATACCGGCCACTATTCGGATTGGGCCACCAAGACGCAGTTGGTTGAATACGCCAAGCCCTACGAGGAAATTATCGTCACGCCGGAAGGCGAGAACGGATGGTACGTAGATAATTATTCCAATCCGAAATTGGACTGGCAGAACTACATCATCGAAGACTTGATTCCCTACGTGGACGCTCACTACCGCACGCTGACCTCACGTGATCATCGCGCCATCGCCGGGCTTTCAATGGGCGGATACGGCGCGCTGCTGCTGGGGCTGAAATACCATCAATTGTTCGCCGCCGCCGCGAGTCTGAGCGGCGTTCCCGCCTCCGCCGAGCCGGCGTTTGAAGAAGCCCTGCCGAAGGACAGCGCCATCCGCAAGACCATCGAAGACGATTTTGGGCCTCTCGATAATCCGGCGCGCCGCGCGAATGACCCTTTCGAGATTGTGCGCGAGATTCCGGTGACGGAAATCCCGGACCTTTATCTTTCGGTGGGCTCGTCGGATTCGCTGCTGCGGATGAATCGGGACTTCGCTCAGATCTTGTCTGAATACCGCATTCGGTACCACTACTGCGAAGTTCCTGGCGCGCACGAGTGGCCGGTGTGGGATAGCCAGATTCAACGCGTGCTGGCGATTCAGGCCCCCGTAATTGGGGCATTGCCTCAAAAGCAGTGATAAAATCTGTAGCGGCGGATTTTGAGGAATGGTTGGGGGACAATCCGCTACAGATCAGTACTGCCCGCTGAGCAGGCGTGCGATGCGCTTCTGAATGGGCGGGTGAGTGGAAAAGAGACCCGAAAACACTTGGCCGCCAGTGAGCGGCTGAGCGCAGTAGAGATGCGCGGTCGCTGGAGAAACCCGCATTGGGACGCGCTTCGACCAGTGGTCGATTTTCTCAAGCGCGCTCGCCAGGCCCTGAGGATTGCCGGTAATGTGCGCGCCGGTTGAATCGGCTTCGTACTCACGCGAGCGCGAGATGGCGAGTTGAATGAGAGTGGCGGCAAGCGGCGCCATAATCATCATGGCAAGCGCGGAAAAGATGCCGCCCCCGCCTTCGCGGTCATTGCCCCCGCCCCCAAACCCGCCAAACATTTCACCCCACATGATCATCTGTGCAATATAAGTAATCGCGCCCGCCACCGTTGCTACGACGGCGCTGATCAAGATGTCCCGGTTTTTCACATGGCCAAGCTCGTGCGCGAGGACACCCTCAATTTCCGTGTCATTGCACAATTCCAGGATGCCGTGCGTCACGGCCACGGAAGCGTGATTAGGATTGCGTCCCGTGGCGAAGGCGTTGGGCGAGTCGGTGGGGATCATGTAAATTTTCGGTACGGGAACATTGGCCTTGGCCGCCAGGCGTTCGACGATCTGGTAGATGCGCGGGTTCTCTTCTCGCGCAATAGGCTTGGCGCCGCTCGATGCGATGGCAATCTTGTCGGAGAAGAAATAGCTGCCCAGGTTCATCACCGCGGCGAAAATCAGCGCGATGGTGAGTCCTTGCTGCCCGCCCCAGACATCGCCGATGGCCAGCAGAAGGCCGGTAAGCCCGGCAAGCAATATGGTCGTCTTAAAGTTGTTCCACATGATCGTAACCCCTCAAACGCCCCCGGAAGTCTGGCTGCCCGTTAGATGCACGAACGATGCTCCGGTGTTTGCACTTTGCTACGTGGTTTGCTACTGAATTAGCGGCTGTCGCGGTCCTCTCGTATGAGTTCGACGCTATCAATTTGATAAGGATATTTTCTTGCAATCTTTTTTCTCAAACGGTTCAGACTTGCGATTGCAGTATCGGTTTTCTTCCGCTGCTCGAGAATCGCAATGATTTCGGCGTTCAGAGTGCGGTTATTTCTCTTTGCGCTACGCCGCAAAAAGACGCGGAGATTATCGTTAATGTTTCGCACAATCAAGTTAGGCATGGCCTCACCCTTGCCTTCATTATTTTATGCGGGCATCTTGCCACGCTACGATGCCTACGAAGGCTTGATGACCCAGTCCGCGACCTTAGCCAGTCGATTTCGGACGCCACCCGTTTTTGTACCGAATACAACGGCGTGCGCTGGCTCGTCCGGGGTTGGATCGCGAGCCACGCCCTGACCACACTGCTGTCGTACAAAACCCGCGCTAAAGGAAACCAAACCGAAACCGCTGAGTCCTTTAAGAGCATCCATCGCAGTTCGCCCGTCATTTGTTACGTCGTCGCCAAGTAGAACAGACATGGGTGTACCATTGGGGTGGTCCTGAAAAGCTTTGGAGCTTGGACGCAATCTGCCCAAGTTCTGGTCTTCAACTACCCAGTCTGCCGGGATACGCCTCCACAAATTTGCAGTGTCGGCTATGGTAGGATCGTCTTTCAACTGGCCGTTCAACAAGGAGTCCGCTGGATGTTCAGACAAGGCTATTCACTGAGCCGGGAAATGGACTCTCGCAAGCGTGGAAGAGCGTTCGGTAATAGGTCTTCCCATTCAATTCCGCTCCGGCCATCGCGGCTGAAAGCAGTGACATTTCCTGCCGGGTTTATTTCAATTTCCAAATCAATCTCTTGAACGTGCCATTCCAACTGTACTCCGCCCGCGGAAGTAGGCACCACAGAAGGTGTTGGGCTACGGTCATTCATTACACCCAAGAGCAGGGTGACCGCTTGGTCGGCAGCTTTGGCCTGTATCGGTTGTGCGCCATAGGAATCCCAGTCGGGTCGTAGATAGAGCAATTTCGATAACCTATCTTCGAGGGTGCGCGCCCATGTGGGCCAAAGTTCTCTGGTGAATCGAGTCCCAGTGGGCTTTGTGCGCTGCGCGGACAGCGTGGCGTTTTCGGCAACAGTCGGCGACTCCGGGAGCATTCGCGTCGAACGGTCAGTCAGTTTACTAGGCAAAGAGCATCCTGTCGTGGCCATGTTAAATATTCCTCCTCCATATTTGATGCATGGAACGGGTCGTAATCGATGCGAACCCCTTCACAATCCACTCATGGCACAATTCAAACGACTTGTAGACCCCTTCCAGACCGCGAGGTATTGGATTGCACCGCGCCGTAATATTTAGGACGAATATCGGTGTCTGATCCTCTTTCAGCGCAGGCTGCAGATCGACGTGCAACCGGCCGACAGGATTCTGGTCGCCCCCGGGAATCAGATAACGAAGCCGAATCATAATATCTTCAGGATCGTGAAGAAATTCATCACTGTATTGCTCTTTCCATGTTGTCAATAGCCGCTCGACTGTCCCATGGGTACTCGGCGCCGCATCGGCTGGAATGTGGTTTACGTAGGTTACCTCACATTGGTTATAAACCGGGCTCGGCAAATGCTCGTCCGAAAGGAAAGTTAGAAAAATCCCAATCCGCTCTTTGAATTTCTGAAAGATCGTATCAAAGCGTGGGTACGATTCGTCCTTAACTCGGCGCCAGTTCGCGATAAAACGTGTCTGCTGAACTTGCACAAGCTCTGTTTCAGTTTCGTTGAGAAACCAGAGCCGTGGAACGGGTGGAATGTCAAATGCTTGGATTCGGACTCGAGGGATAGGGTCAGGTATCGTGCCGAATCGTTCAAAGTCAAGTTGAAGCGGTGGTTGTGTCTGGGTTTTGGGTAAGTCATCCCGGAACCTGGACCACAGGAGCCCCATCTGGGGTACTTGAAGAGCCTCAATCGGATCAAACTGAACCGAAAGCGCAACCTCAACGACCGGGGGATTTTCAAAACTTGGTAGAGGGCTGTGCGTATGCTCCATGCGCTCGTATACAAAGCATATCCGCATCATTAGGGGCTTGTCAATGAATCTAATAACACATACTTGGTTGCGACTGTCGGTCTTGGGTTGCTATGAAGGGTGCTTCACTGGAAAGCGGCCATTCGTTTTTTACCTCCGCGCCGCTTTCACCGTCTCTTTTTCAAACACCATCTCACCCTTCTTCAGGTCGGCATCGATCACGAGCGAGTCACCGGGCAGCACGTCGCCGTCGAGTATCTTCATGGCGAGCGGGTCCTGGATCATTCGCTGAATGGCGCGCTTGAGCGGGCGCGCGCCAAACTGAACGTCGTAGCCTTCGCGGGCGAGCAGCTCGTGAGCTTTCTCTGTCAGGCTCAGGTGAATCTTCCGTTCTTCGAGCAATGCGCGGAGATGGCTGAGCTGTAGATCGATGATCTTTTCGATTTCCGCCTTGCCGAGCGGATTAAAGATGACCGTTTCATCGATGCGATTGAGAAATTCCGGACGAAAATGCGCCAGCAATTCCTGCTGGATGCGCCGCCGCACGGCTTCGGTGATCTTGGCTTCGCCTTGTCCCGCCGCCTCGTGGATAAAGTGCGAAGCGATATTCGAGGTCATGATAATCACCGTGTTCTTGAAGTCCACGGTGCGGCCTTTGCCATCGGTCAGGCGGCCGTCGTCGAGGATCTGCAAGAAGATGTTGAACACGTCCGGATGGGCCTTCTCGATTTCGTCGAAGAGCAGCACAGCGTAGGGACGGCGGCGAACCGGCTCGGTAAGCTGGCCGCCTTCTTCGTAACCCACGTATCCGGGCGGCGCGCCCACCAGCCGCGAAACGGCGTGTTTCTCCATGTATTCCGACATATCAATGCGGATCATGGCGCGCTCGTCGTCAAACAGAAATTCGGCCAGCGCGCGAGCGAGCTCAGTTTTGCCCACGCCGGTCGGGCCGAGAAACAGGAACGAGCCGAGAGGCCGCTTCGGGTCACTGAGTCCGGCGCGGCTGCGGCGCACGGCGTTGGCCACGACACGCAGCGCGTCGTCCTGCCCGATCACGCGCAGCCGTAGGCGGTCTTCCATCTTCACCAGCTTCGCGGTTTCGCCCTCGAGCATCTTGGTCACCGGGATGCCCGTCCACTTGGAGACCACCTTGGCCACGTCCTCTTCATCCACTTCTTCTTTTAACATGCGGCCCGTTTCTTGCAATTCTTCCAGCCGCTTGTTGGCGTCAGACAGCTTTTTTTCCAGCGCTACCAGCTTGCCGTAGCGGATTTCCGCCGCCTTGTTCAAGTCACCCTCGCGCGTAGCGCGCTGCTCGGCGGTCTTCGCGTCTTCGATTTCGCTTTTTAACTGGCGGATGCCTGCAATCACTTCCTTCTCCGCTTTCCACCGCAGCTTAAGCGGGTCCACCTTCTCGCGCAAAGAACGGATTTCCGGCTCAAGCTTCGCCAGACGCTCGCGCGAGGCCGGGTCTTCTTCTTTCTTTAGGGCCTGACGCTCGATTTCAAGCTGTGTCAGGCGGCGCTCAATCTGGTCAATCTCCGCCGGCATCGAGTCAATTTCAATGCGCAGGCTGGACGCAGCTTCATCGATCAAATCAATCGCTTTGTCGGGCAGGAAACGATCCGCGATGTAGCGGTTGGAAAGCACCGCCGCGGCAACAATGGCGGAGTCCTTGATGCGGACGCCGTGATGCACTTCATACCGCTCCTTCAGGCCGCGCAGAATGGCGATGGTGTCTTCCACTGTGGGCTGACCCACGTAGACGGGCTGGAAGCGCCGCTCGAGGGCGGCGTCTTTCTCGATATGCTGTTTGTATTCTTTGAGTGTGGTGGCGCCGATGCAGCGCAGCTCGCCGCGCGCGAGCGCCGGCTTGAGCATGTTGGAGGCGTCCATCGCGCCCTCCGCCGCCCCCGCGCCCACCAGCGTGTGCAGCTCGTCAATGAAAAGGATCATCTGGCCGCTCGACTCTTCAATCTCCTTCAGCACGGCCTTCAGGCGGTCTTCGAATTCACCACGGAATTTCGCGCCCGCCACCAGCGCGCCCAGATCTAGCTGAATGATGCGCTTCGATTTCAGCGTTTCGGGTACGTCGCCCGCAACGATGCGCTGCGCGATGCCTTCGACAATCGCCGTTTTGCCGACTCCAGGCTCGCCAATCAGCACGGGGTTGTTTTTAGTGCGGCGGGAGAGCACCTGGATCACGCGGCGCACTTCGTCGTCGCGCCCAATCACCGGATCGAGCTTGCCGCGGCGGGCAAGATCGGTGAGGTCGCGCGCGAATTTCTCCAGCGCTTGGAATTTGCTTTCGGGATTCTGATCCGTCACCCGCTGCGTTCCGCGCACTGCCACCAGTGCCTTCAGAATGGCGTCGTGCGTCACTCCAAGCCGCGAAAGAATGCGCCCGGCGGCGTCCTTGGGATGCTTCGTGAGTGCGAGCAACAGATGCTCGGTGGATACAAATTCGTCTTTGAAGGGCGCAGCTTCATCGAAAGCGCCGTCTAAAATCTGCTTGAGCGCGAGCGAAAGAAAATGGTCTGTTGACCCGCCCACCTTGGGTAGGGCGCCCAACGCGCTCTCGGCTTCGCTTGCCACGCTCGATGGCGGCACGCCCAGCCGCGAGAGAATCGCCGGAACAATGCCCTCCGTCTGCCCAACGAGCGCCAGCAAAAGATGCAACGGCTCAATCTGCTGATTCCCGTGCTGCCCCGCAAGTTCCTGTGCGGCCTGGAGGGCTTCCTGGGCCTTCACTGTGTATTTGTCAAATCGAGTGGCCATAGGGTGTTCCTTGTTCTGTACCTGCGGGGTCTCGCCGCTGGTTTTGAAGGGTTAAACACCGGCGGCAATACGCCGCTACACCAGCAAAAAGGCCGCGCCTTGTCCTATAGTTCACGAACAAGGCACGGCCCTAATTATCTCACCAACCGCCGAAGCAAGTCTTATTGCCGGGCAGCCGCGGCGGCCTGCGCAACGTTAATTTTCACCGTCTTCGGCTTCGCCTCTTCGCGCTTCGGCATGGTAAGGGTCAGGAGGCCATCTTTATAATCCGCCTTGATCTCCTCTGTGTTGATGGTGGGGGGCAACGTAAACGTTCGCGCGAACGAGCCGTAAGATCGCTCAACGCGATGATAGTTCTTCTCCTTCACCTCATTCTCATACTTTCGCTCGCCCTTGACGTAGAGCGTACCGTCCTCCACCTGAATTTCCACGTCCTTCGGGTCGATGCCGGGTAGTTCAGCCTTCATCACCAGGTTATGGTCCGTCTCGTAGATGTCCACCGCCGGCGTCCACGCCTTAGAATTCAGTTGCTCGTTCCCAAAGACGTTGGAAAACGTCTCGTTGAATAACCGGTTGAATCGGTCCTGAGTGGTCAAAAGGTCCCTAAAGGGTTCCCATCTTACAATCGCCATGGTTACATCCTCCTTCGCATTGCTGCGCCAAAGTCACTACACCTTAGTATATGCACATCATAAGATATTAGTTTAACATTGTCAATATATTTTTTATAAGACGTAATATATTGTTACTAAGGATGTTAATTTAATTATTCGCGTATAACTTAGCTTTAATAGATGCAGTAACATGATAGGGCTGTAGGCAGAAATGCGAGGCAGGGTTAAGAAAGCGAAGCGGGTGTCACGGAGAAAGGATCACTTCTGGATAACTTCCGCGTAAATCATGCGCAGCGGGTGCCCCATGAAGCCAATGGTCAGAAGCTGCCGCACCAACTTCACGAGCTGCCAATCAGGATCCCGGCGATGAACACAAGTACGCCGCCGACCACCACTTGGAAGGCGGCGGAGAGGAAGGGGGTATCCATAAAACGGTTGCGGATGTAGCTGATAATGACGAGTTCGCAGGCGACCACGGCCACGGCGATGGTAAAAGCGAGGTGGAAGTTGGGAATGAGAAACGGCAGCGTATGCCCGATGCCTCCGGCGGTGGTCATCAGCCCGCAGATGGATCCACGCACCCACGGGTAGCCGCGCCCGGTCAGCGAGCCGTCGTCGGAGACGGCCTCTGCGAAGCCCATAGAGATGCCCGCGCCAATCGAAGCGGCAAGCCCCACCAGAAACGCGTCGCGGCTGTGGTGCGTGGCGAAGGCGGCGGCGAAAATGGGCGCGAGCGTTGAGACAGACCCATCCATCAAGCCTTGCAGCCCCGGCTGCACAATCTGCAGCACAAATTGCCGGTGGCGGGCAAGTTCCTCTTCCTGGCGCGTATCGGGCGTGAGGTGTTTTTGCTCAAGAGTCTCGGCCATGGCGTAGTGCTCTCGCTCGGCTTCGGCCAGGTCGCCGAGTAGCTTGCGGATCGAGGCGTCGGTAACGCGTTGAATAGCACGTTCGTAAAACCGGCGGGTTTCCATTTCCATCAGAGCGGCCTGCTTCCTCACCGCATCGAGACCGAGCGGACGCACCAGCCAGACGGGCGTACGCACCACAAAACCCTTCACGTCCTGCGGGCGGATGAGGGGTATATGCTCGCCAAAACGCTGGCGATAGAGGTCAATCAGCCGGTCGCGGTGCCCTACCTCTTCGACCCGCATCTCGTCGAACATTTTGGCTGAGCCAGGATACGTCTCGCGCAAACCCTCAGCGAAATCGCCAAAAATGCGGGCGTCTTCCTCTTCAAGCGTTACTGCCAGCGCCAGAATTTCCCGCTCCGTCAGGTCTTTGAAATTTTTGGGCATCGGTGTTTCTCCCGTGAGCCAATTATCAATTTTAGATTCTCGAATGTGAAAAAAGCCGCATGGTTTGTAGCCCAGGGCGGCCTTCGGCTGCGACCCAATCCATTGTCATTCTGAACGTGTTGCGGCTCACACGCTTGCTGAGCGCGAATAATGGTATTGAACAAGCCAGCCATTGACTTTGTAGCATAGGGCGCGGCCCTACGTCAGCAAAAGTTTCGCCCGGTGAGTCTGGTTGACGTAGTGGCGACGGGACCCGCTTGGCCCACCAAGGTCCAACCGAAACTCTCCCGCCGTGGAGATTCCAGGCTGCAGGCAGGATAATATTAAAAAACGTCTCGTTTATCCCATTTGTCTCAAAAATCTCGGAGGGACGTGATAGGCTTTTAGTTGGAGCGTCTCGCGGCCGGGCGCACCTAATTAAAAACCAGCGACGAGACGCCGCCGTTACAGAAAATTAGAAAATGGCCGGGATGGAATGGGAAAACGCGCGAAATTACGGAACGAACCCAAGAAGTTGTTTAGAATCAATGTTCCTAATAATTGGGGTAAGTTTAAGGGGGCGGACCTTCATGTCCGATAGTCCCCCTCGGCCATCAAAGAGGGCGTTCACCTGAAGCTCCGCCCCCCCGGATAGAAACACACTGAATACACGGAACGAACCCAAGCGGCCCGTAGAATCCTATGAGCTGGATTGCAGAATTAACCTCGCTGATCGCAGGCCAAGTGCTCACGGATGACGACGCGCGGGCGGAGGTCTCCACGGATTTTGGCCGGGTTGTGGAGCGCAAACCGGCTGCCGTGGTGCGTCCGGCATCGGCGCGCGACATTGCAGCAACGGTGAAGTTTGCCGGCCGGCATTCTCTCCTCATTTCAGCGCGGGGCTGCGGTCATTCTCAGAATGGGCTCTCGCTTTCGGATCAAATCGTCCTCGACTTGCGCGGGCTTGACCGAATCCTGAGCGTTAACGAGACGCGTGGGCAGGTGACATGCCAAGCGGGCGCTACCTGGCGGGCGCTGGTTAATAAGCTGTTGCCGCCCGGCCTTTCGCCGCCGGTGCTCACCAATAATCTCGATGTCACCCTAGGCGGCACGCTTTCGACGGCGGGCCTAGGCGTGGCCTCGTGGCGCCGCGGCACGCAGGCGGATCATTGCCTGGCGCTTGAAGTGGTCACGGGGGACGGCGAGATCGTGCAATGCGCCGAGGGGTCCGAATTGTTTGATGCGGTTCGCGGCGGGCTAGGCCGGTTTGGCGTGATCACAGAAGCGACTCTGGAGTTGCGGCGCCACAAGCCGCGTTTTCGCTCATTCGACCTGCTTTATGACGATCTTGACGCGCTGCTGGGCGACCTCAAGACGCTGATGAACGACGAGCGGTTCGATTATCTCGAGTCCTGGTGCGTGCCCTTGCCCCAGGGGCTGAAGAAGGTTGATGGCCAGCGCCAGCCCTTTGCGCAATGGTTTTTTCCGCTGCATTGCACAGTGGAAGTGGAGGAGATGAGCGCTTTGAGCGCCTCGTCCACCCAAGAGAAGCTCGCGGGCTTGCACTATTACAAGCACTCGCACACGGAAGACGGCGAGATAGGCGAGTTCTTTTCGCGGCTTGATCCGCTGTTTCATCTCTGGAAAACGGGCGGTTTCTGGGATTGCGCCCATCCGTGGATGGAGTGCATTCTCCCCTGGAGCGCGTGCGCGCTTTACATTCGCCAGATGACCGCGCAGATGCAGCCGCAGTTTTTGACCGGCGGTCATATTCTGCTTTGGCCCGCCCGGGGTGGCGCGGCATCGGTGCCCTACTTTTGCCGTCCCGATGAAGACTACGTGATGGGGCTTGGTATTCTGCCTGCTGTTCCAAAGCATTTGCTCGACCGGGCGCTGCCGCGTCTTAAACAGGCAAGCCAAGCTGCAACGATGCTCGGCGGCAAGCGATATCTTTCCGGGTGGCTCGATTTCAATGCCGCCGATTGGAAAACCCATTTCGGCGGCCACTGGGAGAAAATAAACGAATTGAAGCAAAAATATGATCCGGCGGGGATCTTGGGCGGCTTTGATTAGAGGATTCTAATAATTATAAGTAATTGGTATAAAAATAGTTAGTTGAAAATGTTCATTCTCTAAGAGGAAAGCAGCGGCTGTAGCGAAGGCCGCGGCTGCAAATAACCCCTCTACCGATAGCCCTTTTGGGTCTTTTGTGGGAGAATAACTCTTGGGCGCCAGCCCAGGGTTTGAAGCTTGAGATTTGCTGACGGGCATCAGCGACTCCAACCTGGGTTGCGCCCATCCACCCCAGCGCATCTAATCATATATGACGCCATAAGTCAGCGGCGTCTGGTTGCGGAACCATCAGAGCGGCCAAGCCCTCCCGGAAGTTGTATTAGGAAGACGACATGCCAGAAGTTCAAAAGCAGAAAGTGCTGAAAGACGTTCTGTCGAACGGGTTGACGGTTGTTACCGAGACGATGCCGGCCGTGCGGTCGGTGTCTATCGGCATTTGGGTACGAACGGGATCGCGACACGAGCGTGAGCCTGAGAATGGCATCACGCACTTCCTCGAACACATGGTTTTCAAGGGCACTGAGAACCGCACCGCGGAAGAGATTGCCCGCTCGGCGGACGCGATTGGCGGGCATCTTGATGCCTTTACCGCCAAGGAGTGCACCAGCTTTTCGGTGAAGGTGCTGGATGAGCATCTGCCGCGCGCTTTTGATGTATTGTCTGACCTAGTGAAGAATCCGCTTTTTCGCGCCGAGGATATCGCCAAGGAAAGCCAGGTAGTTCAGGAAGAAATCAAGATGGTAGAGGACACGCCGGACGACCTGGTACACGAGATCTTTACCCAGAATTACTGGCGCGGGCATTCTCTGGGCCGCCCGATCCTTGGAACGCGGCGAACGGTGAGGAGTTTCGACCGGCGGCACCTGTTCGACTATTTTCACCGGCATTATGCGCCGCAAAACATGCTGATCACTGCGGCAGGCAACCTGCGCCACAAGCAGATTGTGGACCTGGTTTCCAAATCCTTTGCCCGGATGCCTGCCGGGAAGCCGGTGGCAAACGAAAAGGCGCCTGTGCCGCATCCTATCATCCGCCGCCGCCAGAAGAAAAACCTGGAGCAGGCGCACATCCTGCTTGGCGCTCCGGCGTATTCAAATTCTCATGACAAGCGGTACGCCTGCTACATCATGAACACCATCATGGGCGGCGGCATGAGTTCGCGCCTGTTTCAGAACATCCGCGAAAAACGCGGCTTGGCTTACGCCGTCTTTTCCGGCCTCAGCAGCTTCCGCGACGCGGGCTACCTCACCGTTTACGCGGGCACGGCCAAGGACCATGTCCGCGAAGTGGTGCGATTGGTGATTGAGGAATTCCATCGCATGAAGACCCAGCCCCTCTCGGAAGAGGAGCTTCAGCACGCGAAGGATTATCTAAAGGGAAGTATGCTGCTGGGGCTTGAATCCACCACCAGCCGCATGTCCAACCTGGCGCGCCAGGAGATGTATTTTGGCCGCAACGTGAGCATGGACGAAATCGCGCGGCGCGTGGACGCCGTCACCGCGCCCGAAGTCCTCGGCGTCGCTAACGAACTGTTCGACCCCGCCCGCATCGGTCTCACCATCCTTGGCCCCATGAACGGCGTCAAAATCAGCCGCTTCGACCTGAAGTGCTGAAAGATTGGCGCCGATTACCAATGCTTCTTATAGGCCTTTTTGAATAGCGATGGCACGGCAAATCGAAACTCGATGGACCCTGGCTACCGGCCAAGCAACCGCAGTAACGAACACCTTACACAAGCTCGCGGCGGGCGTGCTTTCAACGCTATAATGGCCCCCATGGGTAATCCTTTTGCAACCTACCGTGCGCACCGGTGCAGTTTTCAGTCGGGCCGGCAGGATCCCTACCTCCGTCTCAGCACTGTGGCGGTTTTCGTTCACGATCAGGATCGAAGCCTGCAATTCTACAGAGATCAGCTCGGATTCCCCCTTGCTTTTGATATGGCTTTTCCATGTGGCGATCGCTGGTTGGCCGTTACCCCTCCGGATGGCACAGCTATGCTGGAACTGGTCGCTCCTAAGCCAGACTCCGAACAATACAAGTTAATTGGCAGGGCTACTCAGATAGTCTTCCTCACGGAAGACATTATTGCCAAGTTTGAAGAGTGGCGAAAGCGCGGGGTCCGATTTCAGCATCCGCCGGAGCCGCAGCCCTGTGGGGCGATGGCTGCCACCTTTGAAGATGTGGACGGGAACTTATTTACCCTTCTGCGCCTTGATGAGATGACTGCAGAAGTCGATGCGCAGCGCCGCGCGCACGCCGAGAAGTTGGAATCCGACCAACGCATGGCGCGGGAACTGGAAATCGCCAAGCAGGCGCAGGCAAGGCTTTTTCCCCAGGCACTCCCATCTATTGGGACGCTCGAATACGCGGGTACTTGTCTCCAGGCGCGCCACGTCGGCGGCGATTACTACGATTTTCTTGATCTCGGCCGGGAGCGATTCGGGCTGGTGGTGGGCGACGTTTCGGGGAAAGGAACCGCGGCTGCTCTACTGATGGCGAATTTGCAGGCGCACGTGCACAACCAATGCGCAGTCTACTGGAGCCGGCCATTCACGCCCTTCGCTCTGGGTCAGCCGGAGCGTTTCTTGGGGTCCGTCAATCGTCTTTTCTACGAGAATACCACCGATAATGCCTACGCTACGCTCTTCTTTGCCGAATATGACGACAACGCGCAACTGTTGCGCTACGCGAATTGCGGGCATCTTCCGGCCCTTCTCCTCCGAGACGACAACAATGTCGAAAGGCTCGATTCCACCTGCAGTGTCCTCGGACTCTCGAAGGAGTGGCATTGCACCGTTGGGGAGAGCCGCCTCTTTCCAGGAGATACACTCGCGCTCTATACCGATGGTGTGACTGAGTCGTTTAACGATGCGGAAGAAGAATTCGGAGAACAGCGGCTGATCGAAGCCTTGCGGCAACATCGAGAATTTTCTTCGCCCGCTTTGCTTGCTTCCGTCATGAAAGACGTTCGGCGGCACAGCCCTCATGAACAGCATGACGATATCACCCTGGTAGTCGCCAAGTGCAGGGGAAAACTAGCGTCCTGAACCGGTGGCCAGACGCAGTCGCGGTCTTGGGCTGGACTGGTGTGCACACCGCGACGATAATTTCGTCAGGGTTTCCTCCGCTGCGCGCCGTGCCAAATCGTGTGAATGATCACCCGCTTGCTTTGCACGCGATAAAGCACGATA
Source organism: Terriglobia bacterium (assembly GCA_035945615.1). Classification (GTDB taxonomy): domain Bacteria; phylum Acidobacteriota; class Terriglobia; order UBA7540; family UBA7540; genus RH2-MAG17b. The sequence goes on along the minus strand of DASZAA010000432.1, from coordinate 362 downwards.
AAGGGCGTTCCCCCAATCACCAACTCCCGGATGCCAGCCGGAGTTCCGGTCCGGCCTAGATAGGGATGCTCTTTCAGGGTCTCGATCACTGCTACCATGCGCGTAGCCAGTCTTTCTGCGGCGCCAGGATTGTCCAATGCGATGTAAGCCCGGATTTCGCGCAGTCGCGCCAACGCCAAAGGAGACCAGACGATCTCTAATGGCACGGCGGCCCATCATCGTGCTCTTTGCCGCATACGCATTTCGGTGGTGGTAGCTCCTGGTCAGTGCCCCAGGAGAGAAGCCATGCTTTCATGTCCGTGTGCCTGACGTAGTGGCCCTTCTTGACTTGACCCTCCGCCTGCCTGACTTCCGCTAGCATT
>DASZAA010000431.1:0-3099 GCA_035945615.1 Terriglobia bacterium | reverse complement strand
CGCCACCAGCGGCTTGAGCGCCATCTGCTTCGCCGTGATGACCATCCTCATGTCGGGCGTCAATATGTTCGCTATGGCGGTGGTGCTGAAGGTTTTTCTCGGATGGAACCTGCATCTGAGCATCTGGGTGTCTTCGATTGTGGTGGCTGCTTACGTCGCGGCGGGCGGGCTGTTTTCCGCCATCTTCAACGAGGTGGTGCAGTTTTTCCTAATCTGGTTTGGCGCGCTTTTGATTCCCATTCTCGGGCTGATCGAGGCGCACGGCTGGAAAGGCATGGTGGCGCGCATCCATGCCAACTTCCCTGGACAAGACTTCACCCATCTTTGGAGGGACCTCGGCCACTTCAGCTCAAACCCGATGGGCGTGAACTGGGTAGCCATTGTCTTTGGCCTGGGCATGGTGACGTCCATGGGTTACTGGACAACCGACTTTCTGGTGGTGCAGCGCGTAATGTCCGCCAAGGATTTGCGGTCGGCGAAAATGGCCCCCGTCATCGCTTCATTCTTCAAGATGGCGATTCCGTTCATCGTCATTGTGCCCGGCTTGCTCTGCCTGGCGGTGCTTCCGTTCCACCTTGTTCCGCAGAGTGTGGAGAAGGCGGGCGAGTTCAGCTATAACGCCGTCTTGCCGCTGATGCTGGCCCGTTATTGCGGTCCTGCGCTGCTCGGCTTGGGCATCACGGCTTTGATTGCGGGTTTCATGGCCGGGATGGCGGGAAACGTCTCCGCCTTCGCCACCGTATGGACTTACGACCTGTACCGTCCCTTCATGCGCAAAAGCGAAACGGACTCGCACTACGTGAAGATGGGGCGCTGGAGCAGCATTCTCGGAGTCCTGGTAAGCATTGGGGCGGCGTATGTGGCCATGCACTTTGCCAGCATTATGGATTACGTCCAGGCGCTGTTTAGCTTCTTCATCGCGCCGCTGTTCGGCACGGTGCTGCTCGGAATGTTGTGGAAGCGCATCACCGCCAAGGGCGCCTTCTGGGGTCTGTTGGTGGGGACTGGCGTGTCAGTTGCAATTTTTCTGTCCATGAAGTTTGATCACCGGACGATTGGGATTTTCGCCTTGTATCCGAAGGCGCTCCCGCTCGCTCAGGACGTTTGGCAGGCTCTGTGGGCGTGGATTGCCTGCGTGGTTGTGACCGTCGTTGTGTCCTATTTCACCCGTCCGCGCGAAGAGAAGGAATTGGCCGGTCTCGTTTACGGCTGCACCGAGATTCCGTCGGAAGGCCACTATCCGCTGTGGCAGCGGCCCATTTTCTGGGCTGGGATTGCGCTGGCGGTCTTTCTGATCCTGCAAATTGTCTTCTGGTAAGGAGGCTTGAAGATGGAAGAAAAACCTCAAAGCGGACGGGGCAACGGCGGTCAGCCGCCTCGTAAGACCGCCGCCGGCGTTGAGGATCAGCCGAAGAAGCTGGAGCCTCTGCCGGTTTGGTTCTTTGTGGGCATTATTTTTGTGATTTATGGCCTGATCATTCTGATCACCGGCTTGACCGAAATTTCCCACCCGCCGGATACGATTCTTTCGAACCTTCACCCCGCCATCTGGTGGGGCGCGGTGATTACCGCTTTGGGCGCGCTTTTTGTGGTGACGACGGGACCGTGGAAATCGAACCGGCTAAATAAGAGCGGCAAGTAGAGGCGAGTTGCCCTTCTCTCCAGGTCCGCGGTTTACGAAAACTGTTTGGGCCTGTCATTCTGAGCGAAGCGAAGAATCTGCTTTTTCCGATGATTCGCCAACAGATGCTTCGCGGAGTTTACTCTGAGCGGAAATGCAGAGATTCTTCGCTTCGCTCAGAATGACCGCCGCGAAGGGCTCAGCATGACGCCTCCTTTGGTTTCGGCCCAATGGCTGTGCAGCGCTATTCAAGCCGGTAGTTTGGCGCTTCTTTGGTGATGATCACGTCATGCACATGGCTTTCACGCAGGCCCGCCGTGGTGATCCGCACGAATAGCGCCTTGCGCTGAAGCTCCTCAATACGGGCGCAACCGCAATAGCCCATGCCGGAGCGCAACCCGCCCACAAGCTGAGAGACCATATCCGAAAGCGGCCCTTTATAGGGAACGCGGCCCTCAATGCCCTCCGCCACCATCTTCGACGGCCGCTGCGCTTCCTGTCCGTAACGGTCGCCCGATCCGGCCGTCATGGCGCCGATGGAGCCCATGCCCCGGTACGTCTTGAAGCTGCGGCCCTGATAAAGAATAGTTTCGCCGGGGCTTTCCTCGGTGCCTGCGAAGAGGCTGCCGATCATTACCGCGCTCGCCCCGGCCGCGATGGCTTTGGTCACATCACCTGAGAACTTAATGCCTCCATCGGCAACCAGAGGCACGCCTGTGTTGCGCGCGGCGCGCGCGCACTCCAGGATAGCCGTAATTTGCGGCACGCCCGCCCCGGTGACAATGCGCGTGGTGCAAATTGAACCCGGTCCTATGCCTACCTTGATGCCGTCCACGCCCAATTTCAAGAGGTCCCTCGCGCCTTCGTAGGTGGCTACATTTCCGGCCACGAGGTCTACCTCCGGGAATTTGCGCTTCACGGCTTTGACGGCTTGGAGCACACGCGAGGAGTGGGCGTGCGCCGTATCGACCACCAGCACATCCACCTTGGCCTTCACCAGCTCTTCGGCGCGTTCGAGGAAATCGCCGGTCGCGCCGATTGCCGCGCCTACGCGCAGACGGCCATGCGAGTCTTTCGCGGCGTCGGGATACTTGATGCGCTTCTGAATGTCCTTCACCGTGATCAGGCCCTTCAGGTTGTAGGCTTTATCCACCACAAGAAGCTTTTCGATGCGGTGTTGATGAAGGATTTTCTCCGCTTTCTCGAGCGTGGTGCCTACGGGCACCGTAATCAGCTTGTCCCTTCCCTTCGTCATCACCATTTCTACGGGCTGGTCAAAGCGCGTCTCAAAACGCAGGTCCCGGTTGGTGAGAATGCCCTCCAGCTTTCCGTTGGTCGTGACGGGCACGCCTGAGATGTGGTACCGCTTCATGATCTCAAGCGCGTCTGAAATGCGGCTTTTAGGGTTAACCGTGACCGGGTCCACAATCATGCCGCTTTCGGAGCGTTTGACCTTGTCGATCTCCGCGCGTTGCTGG
>DASZAA010000430.1:0-5290 GCA_035945615.1 Terriglobia bacterium | reverse complement strand
CTTTTATACGTTTCTTCAATCTTTGCAATGATGCGGCCCTGCTCTGCGCCATTCAGTCCGAGGGACCGCGCCCGGCGGGAAATTTCAATATGCGTGCGAGCGAGCTTATAGGCCCGGTGGAGCACGCGTGACGAGGTTTTCTTTTTGGGCGCGTTTTCGAGCGCCGAGGCCTGTTTTAATGAAGCCTGATAGAGTTTTGCAATTTCCCTTATCGCCTTCAGTGCGCGCAGGGTTCTCTCATGCTCCTCGCGGGAAGGATCCTCGCCGGGAGCGACACTGAGACGCACAATCTCTCCGATCGAGCGGGTCCCGGCGGAAAGGTCTTCGCCCAGCTTGAGGAGTTCCTTCACCGCGATGGGCGATCTTGAAAGGGCAATCAGCGCCTGCGCTTGACCGCGCTCGATACGCTTGCAAATCCTAACTTCGCCCGCGCGGGTCAAAAGCGGCGCTCTCGCCGCCTCCCCCAGATAGGTGCGCACGGGATCAATGGTCTCGCCCGCAGCGTCCGGCGCGAAATGAGTTTTCGGATGCTTGATCTCAAGGTCAATTCCAGCCTGTTCATCAAACAAGGAGTCAGCTAAAGCTCCAGCTTCAGCCGGATGCTGGTCATTGTTCCATGCGGTGTCATCCGCGTCATTCATCTGTGCTTCGATATCCAACGCCATAATACTTTGATCCTCTACTACTTATAGTCGCCTCTATTGCCGCCGTAGGCGCATCGACTTCTGTTGTCCAAGCCTATACCTATTTGAAAATAAAGGCTTTAGCCTGCTTGTCTTTCCAGGGCAATTCACTTTCTGTATTCCTACATAATCTTTAGATGCTGGAAGATACAAATACGATTTCCCTTTGCTTGTATGTCTGTAATAATGGCCATTTGCCTTGATCTGAGTGGTGGCGCATTTTCATGACACGTTCACTGCCGAAAATCAGGAGCATGTTGAACAAAGTGAATCGCGGGCTGCGTGCTGGTTCTGGCCATGCGAGGCCCTTATCGCTCTGTCTATCGCGATTGGAGATTATGTTGCGCAAACTCGTGTTTGCTGTTTTGATTGTCGCCGTTGGTTCGATTACGCTGCTTGCTGTCCGTGGCCGCGGTCAGACCGTGGAACGGCGCGCTTATTCGCGGCCCAAGCTGGTGATCGTGATTGTGATCGACCAGTTCCGGTACGACTATCTCGTGCGATTCCGGCCTGAGTTTGTAACCGGCGGGTTTACCCGCCTGCTCAATGGCGGCGCCAACTTCATCAACTGCCGCTACGACGACGCTTCCACTGTCACCTGCGCGGGTCATGCCGCGCTGTTCAGCGGTGCTTATCCGGACTTGAACGGAATTATCGCCAACAATTGGTATGATCCCGTTTTGCATCGTTCTGTATATTGCGCGACCGATCTGGGAACAAAGCTGGTTGGAGGCAGTGATGTGCAAGCCTCAGTACCAGCCGGAGCATCGCCCAAAAACCTGATGGGCACAACGCTCGGCGATGAGATGCGAATGGCGTCGGACTTCAAATCAAAAGTGGTGGCCATTTCGCTCAAAGATCGCTCCGCCGTAATGCCCGGCGGCCACACTGCAAACGCCGCATATTGGTACGACGCTGGAAGCGGGCATTTCGTTTCAAGCACCTACTACATGCCGAAGCTTCCTGCATGGGTGAAGACCTTCAATCAACATCCTCCCGTCGCTTCCTATTGCGGTAAGGATTGGAAGGCGCTGCCGGAGAATCCAATCGCTTCCGGCGAAGTTTTCAAACGCTTCACGCCGAACCAAGCCGAGCGATGCCCGGACACGCGCTTCCTGAATTGGCTTCATCAGACGCCTTACATGACCGCGCTTGAGCTTGATTTTGCCGAAGACGCAATCCGCAACGACCATCTCGGCGCTGGACCCGCGACTGACCTGCTGGCCATTTCCATCAGCGAAAATGACGTGATTGGGCACGCCTATGGACCTTACAGCGCGCAAGTGGCAGACGTCACGCTATGGACGGACCGTTACCTCGCGCAATTCTTCCAAATGGTGGATCAAACAGTCGGGCTGAACAACGTCTGGATCGTGCTTTCCGCGGATCACGGCGTCGCGCCCAACCCAGACTTCATCGTCAAACACCGGTTAGGGCAGGGAAGCGTTGACCTTGCGGACTTGCACCGCGAAGTCGAGCGTGCCCTTGACGCGCGATTCGGCCAGGATCATTGGATCGAAAGCGAAGACGAATTCTATCTTTACCTGAGCCGCGATGCGATGGCCCGTCACCATGTCAGCGCCGAAGCCGTAGAAGCGGCGGCCGCGAGCGCGGCATCCCAAGTGGATGGGGTTCGAGCCGCGTTTACGCGCGCGCAGTTGATGAGCAGTCAAGTTCCTCCGACTGCGCTTGCCCGCAAAGTGCTGCACAGCTTTAACCCGCAAAGGAGCGGCGACGTGTTCCTGGTGCTCGATCCCTTCAGCGTGGCTGTTCCGCCGGGAATCCGTACAACCCACGGGACGCCGTGGAGTTACGATGCGCAGGTTCCGCTGATCTTCTGGGGCAACGCCTTCACGCCTGGAATTTACTGGACGCCCGCGCAGCCCGTGGATTTGGCGGCGACGGTTGCCGCCGCGCTCGGCATCACGCAGCCATCAGACGAGGAGGGGGAGCCATTGTCAGCCGCAATACGCTGACCGGTTTGAGACCGACTTCTTAGGCAAACTATCCAAAGCTCGATGGTCAGCGGCAGTCAGTTGCAGTAGCGGCGCTGCTCTCTCTGCGCCGAAATGACGCCGGTCCGAGGCCGCCGCTATGGACTCAGAAGGGGATATCTTCGTCCGTCATTTCAGGAGGCGCGGGAGCGTCGACAGAAGGCTCGGGAGCAGTGGAAGGCCCAGAGGCGCGATCCGCCGCCGAGGCGCCGCGGCTTGAATACGATGATGAGGGTGAATCGGATTTCGAGCCGAGCATTTTCATTTCGCGCGCGATAATCTCATAAGATGTTCGCTTGTTGCCGCTTTGATCCTCCCATTGGCGGCTGCGAATGTTGCCCTCGATATAGACCTGCTTCCCCTTGGTCAGATATTCCCCGCAGATTTCGGCAAGCCGGTTCCACGCCACAATGTTGTGCCACTCGGTATGTTTCTGCTGCTCGCCCGCGCGGTCCTTGAACACCTCGTCCGTAGCAAGGGTGAACTTGGCAACGGGCGCTCCATTGTTGGTGTATTTCACTTCCGGATCTTTTCCCAGGCGGCCGATGAGGATGACTTTATTGATGGAAGACATGCCGTGCCCCCAAATTCGCGTAATGAAGTTTAAGGAAAGGCTGAGTCGCGGCGACGCGAGCTACCGCCGGGCGGCAAGCCGCAAACGGTGCAATCGCTCCCGCGCCAAATCCGCTTCGTGGCTGGTGGGATACTTGCGGACCAGCAAATCAAGTGTATGTTCGCCCGCCGTCCGCTGATTCAAAGCAAGCAGAGCATATCCCTTTTTCAAGTATGCCGCCGCCGCCTTATTGCCCTTTGGATAAGATTGAATGCACTGGTCGTATTGTTTTACGGCGTTCTTGTAGTCTTTCTGATTGTAATAGGAATCGCCGACGTAAAACTGGGCGTTGGAAGCGAGGTCGGTATCGCTGTAATTCTGCAGATATTGCTGAAAGCCCTGGATGGCAAGGTCATACTGCCCCTGCGTATAGTCGGATAAAGCCGAATTGTAGAGCGTTTGCGGGTCAGGCACCGCGGGAAGTTGAGCAGCGGCAGCGGCCGGCGGAGCATCTCCTCCTGCGCCCGTTGCGCCGGTTGCCCCTGGCGTTGCCGTGCCATTTGGAGCCGCGGCGCCGTTAGCGGGGGGCTGCGTATTGATAGTTTGGATGATTTTTTGAGTCTGCGCCACTTGATCGCTCAGCTTCGAAAGCTGGCCGCGTGTCTCATCGAGGCTCGCTGAAAGCTGCTGAATTTGGCCGGTCATGGTGTCAAATCGGTTGCCGGTGTCGGCCAGATTGCGTTGCTGTGATTCCTGCATCTTGTCGATGGATGCCTTCATCGCGTCCACGCTAGCGCTGGTTTGCTGAATCAGAGTTTTGAGAATGGCCGTCTGGCTGTCGACGGTATGCTGCAGAGCTTGCACTTCCTGCTGAAGCGTATCGAGTTGGGTCATCATCTGGATGGTTTCTTTACTGACGCCAAAACCGGGCAGCGCGGCCAGAATGATAAAGAGGGACAAAAATGATATAGGAAGAATATGTTTTTTCAAGTTAAACCTCACTCGCAAGATCCGATCTCTCTCTTAATGAGTTTACTTCTGCGGAGGGCGCCGGGTCAACTTGAGTGGCACGCTTAATGCAAATCAGAAATGCCGAGGGGAAAGACAAGCTATACGATTTGCGGCTAGGCCTTCCAGATACACGAAGCCTCTCCGCGCGCCGATGTTTATCTTTTAGTCATCGAGTTGGCAAGTCAGAACAAGCAGCCGGAAGTCCAGCGGACTTCCGGCTGCTTTGTTCTATGAGGCATTATTACTTGGATTCGGTGCCGAACGCCAAGTGACCGCGGCGGTTCTGCTGCCAGCAAGCCTCGTTGTGATCAGTGCAGGACGGGCGATCTTTTCCGTAGGAAATGGTCGTCACGTTGTCGCCTGCTACACCGAGGTTCACGAGGTAGTTCTTAACCGCATTCGCGCGCCGGTCGCCCAAGCCGAGGTTGTATTCCTCGCTGCCACGCTCGTCGCAGTGCCCCTCAACCGTGAATTTGATATCGGGGTGCTGCTTGAGGAAGTCAGCGTCGTGTTGCAGGGCCTGAGCTGCGTCAGGACGGATGTCTGATTTGTTGAAGTCAAAGTAGGCATCCTTCACATTTTGGTTAAAGAGTTCTTCCTCCGACACTTGTTGCGGTTGTGGCGGTGGTGGCGGTGGTGGCGGCGTGGTGACGGTCACCCGCGCGGTGGCCGTTTGGGTTCCGCCTGGACCCGTCGCCGTGATGGTATAAGTTGTTGACTCATCGGGTGTTACTGTGGATGACCCCTGGGCCTGAACTGATCCCACGCCCGGTTGGAGATCCAACGTTGTGGCGTTGGTTGAGGTCCAGCTTAGCGTTGCAGACTGGCCTTTTTCAATCGTGCTGGGCTCTGCGCTCAATGTGACCGTCGGCGCTGCTGGCGGGGTCGGCGGGGCCGGTGGCGGCGGAGCCGCGATCTTCTGCTTATGGCACGCGCCTGCCAGCAAAATGACTCCCAATAGACCGACTAAAACAGCAAGCACTTTCTTCCGATTTGGCATTATTTCTCCTCCTAAGTCGGCAATAAAATTCCGGAAATCGTGGGTGAAT
>DASZAA010000429.1:0-3029 GCA_035945615.1 Terriglobia bacterium | reverse complement strand
CCCAGAACAAATCCCTTTTGGTTGCTTTCGAAGACTTGCGGCAGCAGCATTCCCGTCTGGCGCGGCTGGCGCGACGCGGAAACGGCCATATAAGGGAAGTAAAAAACAGGGATGCCGAGAAACCGGAAAACCGCGCTATGGCCAGACACGCTGTTACCAAGCTCGACTTTTGCCTCAGCCAGCCCAAAAGCCAGCCCCTGATTTTCCTTTTCGCACGATCTCAATCTCGCGGCCTGAATCGTGTACGTATTCTGATCAATCCGGCTGATCCGATCCGCGGAAACAAATAACGACGTTGACGGCTGTTTCGGCTGCGGAGACTCATAGCGAAGGTAGCCATGAACTTTTGAAAACCAGCCGCTGTCGGTCAACACGTTGTAGTGCGCCGAATCGGCTTCAAGATGTCCCTTCGGATCGTCAAACGTCACGTGCCCGCGCGCGTCCACTTCGTGCGTGGCGTCGTTATAGGTCACAACATCGGCGGCAACCCGCATGTCGCGGTAAGTCATCACAGCATGGCCGCGCAACACGTAAACGTCCTTCACACGTTCCTGTGAGTCCGCCGTCATGCTCAGCGTCGTCTGAGGATTCTGAAACTCGGAAGGTACCTGACAACCTTGTTGCGCCTTCAAGACCAGAGAATAATTGAGGAGTATTAGCGGCAAAAAGATGAGCGCCTTTCTCCGCTCGATTGCCAGGCTAATGGGAAAGGCGTTTGGTTCAGTGGACATGCGATTAAATTGTCATTTTACTCGATGCGACTTTGTTTTGATCAAACCATTTGCTATGATGCGGTCAGGCGTGGCTTGGTAAGCCGGAAAAATCGGATAGCGGAGGAGGCTGCATCGCAACGTGACCTGTCCTAAATGCGGATACGTCAGTTTTCCCGGCCTTCCTGAGTGCAGGAAGTGCGGGCATCCTCTAACCCAAACGAGGGATTCTAAGGCGCCGCGTCTTTCGTTTTCCCCTCCTTACGAAGCTGCTCCTCTTGTTTCTCCAAAACCCCTTCAGCCACCCAAAACGCGCCCATCCTCCTTTTCGGAGAAGAATACCGAATCCGGGCGGTCTGGCGAGATCTTTGAAAAGGTAGCCCGATTCCGACGGCACAGAGAGAGCGAAGCCAGTCTGAAGTTTGACTTCGATGCCACTGCCGGCGGCGAGATCCGCCCGCACACTCCGCCTGGGATCCCAGCCGAAGATATCCTGGACCAAGCCTTCAAAGCAGGTTCGTCAACGAACCGGCAAATCGAGATAGCATCCACCCCATTAGAAGGCCGGTCAGGACCGCAAGAGACCGGGGTGCTGCCCATCGATTCGAATCGCAGTTCTGAATACAGCGCGCCAGCCAGGCAACGGACCAACCCACAGTCGAACCCCTTCAGCCCATTAGAACCATTAGAATTGCCTGATGCGGCTTTCACAAATTCGCCTGATCAAGAGGAATTTGCCGAACCCGCCGCGGCGCCGCTTCGCAAAAGGTTTTTAGCGGGACTGGCAGACGCGGGCATTCTCCTGGTGGCCGGTTGCTTATTCGCTGGCCTGTTTACTTTAGTCAGGGGGAAGCTGGAACCTACGCCTCTTGACCTCGCGGTGGCTGGGTTCATCGTGATTTTCTGGATTTTCTTCTACTTCGGCTCTTTTACTGCGATTGCCCTGCGCACACCGGGCCAAGCCGCTTTTGGGCTAAGCGTTTCCAACTTGGACGGCGAGCGCCCGACCCGCCAGGAAGCTTCCCTGCGGGCTTTTGGCTATCTGGTTTCGCTGGCGGCGCTCATGTTGGGCTTCCTATGGGCCGCGATGGATAGCGATGGTATGGCTTGGCACGATCACATTTCGGGAACCATCTTGGTCGAAAACACCTAAAACCCGTATCTGAACAATTTTATGGGAAAAGGACGATTCTTAAATCAGAAGCTCGGCAAGAATACCAGCCGGAAGGTTAAACTGCTCAAAACCCATCTCGAACATCAGAAAGCCCAGAAGACAACCCGAGACTTGCATCGGTCTACGAGCCGAAGACCCTCTTAGAGCCGCTGCGAGAATCCTTAGGACGAGATCTACGCCTTCCACACCCACCGCGCGCGGCAAGCACAATGCCTGCAAGCAACTTTATGCCATCAAGACCCGTGTAGGCTCCGTGCAAAGTCCAGAATTTTGCCGTCTGTGAAGGCGAGGGATTAAAATCGAGGGCGCGCCCCAGAGATGCGATTTCGGGCGCAATAAATAAAGCGAGAATGAGGACGAGTATGACCATTGTGGCCGTCAGCACAAGCGCGGTATTATCCCTTGGCCTTTGCCATAACAAGAGCAGCAGAAGAGCCGCGCCCAGCAAAATTTGCGCCACGCCGTAGGCGCGAAAATAGGTGGCGTTTACTTCGCCCGCGAAGCGCCGCAATACCGTCAGAGAGGCATTCTCTCCCAATGGCTTCAGGAGCTGGGTCAGTTCAGGCTGAGGTTTTTGCCACATTCGCGTGGCGGTGCGGAAGCTCCGGGTGGCGGCAAACCACATAAAAAGCGTCCAGCCAATCCAGACACTTACAATAAAGAGCGCGATGGCTTGCTTGCGGTGCATCCTTGCGCTCTATTTTGCCATTCTTCGCCCTCTGGGCGCGACAAATTATTCCGTAGAGGCGACTTCTGGCCGACGGTCTCTAGTATTAAAAAAACGGGTGGCGGAGGCTGCCACTATAAAGCCGGACGAGAAGAACCCATTTTCTTGACGGCGTTCAACACGCTCCCTATAATCCTGAAGTGGCGTTCATCGCGCATTCTAAACACAATTCGGCAAACGGTCTGGTCTGCAAGCTCAGCGCCTTTGTCTTATTTGTCGCTTGCCTTCTGAGTATTACTGCCGCCGCATCGGGTCAACAATCAAATTCGGCAACTCCCGCGGCGCAGGCCCCTGTCAACACCAGCACAACACCCCAAATCAACGTCAACGTCAACTTGGTCAATGTGCTGATGACAGTGACCAACAAAAAAAAACAATTGGTCACGGGCCTGGAGAAAAAGGATTTCGAGTTGTTTGA
>DASZAA010000428.1:0-18108 GCA_035945615.1 Terriglobia bacterium | reverse complement strand
CTTTTGCAATAACAAGAGGCCAAGATTATAGTGCGCCTGGGCCAGGTCTGCCTTCAGGGTTACGGTCTTTTGAAGCTGATCGATGGCGGCGTCAATGTTGCCCTGCTTCGCCAGCAAGTCGGCGAGATTATTGTAGGCAGCAGCGGTCTCCGGCTGCAATTGAATGGCTTTCTGGAATTCCGCCATCGCGCTGTCAGTTTTACCGAATTTGGCCAAGCCAACGCCGAGCAGGTTATGAGCCTCGGCGGAATTCGGCGCTGCAAGGACCGCCTGCTTGAAATCCGCTACAGCATCCTGAGGATTTCCAGCATTCATGGCGCGCAGACCATTGCTGATATCGAGCGCCGCCTGGACGCTGTGCTGGCCGTCTCCCTGCGTAGCATTGCGAATCGAAGCGTAGCGCGCAAACTCCTGGGCCGCAGCCGCGCGGTCGCCTACGCTGTAAAGCAAGTGGGCGAGCGTATAACGCGCCGGGCCGTTATTTGGATCGAGCTTCAACGCCGCTTGCACTTGCTGCATGGCGCTCTTCGGACGCCCTGCCGTCGAAAGGATCAGCCCCAAACGGTAGTGGAACTTTGCATTGTCCGGCTGAAGTTTGACCGCGGTTTCGAGTTCCTGAATCGAATCGGCCGTCCTGGATTCGGCCAGGTTCATCAATCCCAAGTTATAGTGTGCATTGGCATCGCCTGGATTGATCCCTATGGTGGCTTGAAACTGAATGGCGGCTTCAGGGATGTGTCCCTTTTCGGCCAAGGCCACACCCAGGCCGTCGTAAGCATCGGTGAAACGGGGACTAAGCGTGATGGCGCGCTTGAATTCCGCGCTGGCTTGGTTTTGCCGCAGCCGCTTGAGATACGCCAGGCCCAAAGCATAGTGAGCATCCGCATGAGTGGGAAAAGAGGCTGTCAGCTCCTGCAATCCCTGGATTGCTCTATCGACTTCGCCTTCTTCGAGCAGGCTCAAGTTAAGGTGCAAGCGCGCCTCTAGGTAATCTGGCTTCAAGCGCAAAGCCTCTTGGAACTCCACCACGGACTCTGCCGCGTCGCCTTTATTGGCTTCTGCGAGGCCAAGGTTGTAGTGCCCTTCCGCATAATCTGGACTGAGCTTGACGGCTTCTCGAAACTCGCCGAGCGCTTCATCGAGCTTGCCCATGCGCTCCAGCGCAACGCCCAGATCGTTCCGCGCCTTTGGATCATCCGGCTGAATTCTAAGCGATTCGCGGAACTCAGCCGATGCCGCGCCCGCCTGGCCATCTTCCCAAAGAGCCAACCCGAGTTGATAATGCGATTTGGCTGAAGTGGGTTCGAGCCTTACCGCCGCAGTGAGATTTTCAATCGCTCCCCCTCGGTCGCCAGCGCGGAGCAAAGCCATGCCAAGATGGGATTGAACCGCGGCGTTTCCCGGATCAAGCTTAACCGCTTCCTTGAACTCGCCGATTGCCGCGCTCAAATTGCCTTTGCCGATCCAGGCCGCGCCGAGCCCGTCGTGTAGTTCTGGCGAGTTGGGAGCCAGCTTGAGCGCCTTTTGATAATCCGCGATAGCTGCGTCAAACTGGCGTAAGGCCATTGCTTGCTCGGCTTGACCCTGATAATCCATCGTAACGAGAGACTGCTGCGCGGCTAGAGCAACGTCACATTCACCGCCCGGCGCGGCAAGCAGCAGGGTGAAGAAGACGGCGGCGCAGCCGAGATTAAGCATTTTGGTCCTGCATTTCAAGTGCGAAGGCTTCTTTCGATTCGACATGCGTTAACTCGAGATATTAACATCGAGCATTGACGACAAATGTTGTAGCGGCGGCCTCTGGCCGCCGGTTTTTCGGCGCTCAGAGAGCGCCGCTACAGAAAAAATTGTCACTATAATTTGTAATCCTCAATAGGCTACTGCTACAAAAACATTATGCTAGACCACGTTCAACGATTCTCGCATAGCCTTGCTACCCGCTGGCGGAAGCGGCGCGTCCTGCTCATTGTCCTCGTGACTTTCGGCTTGGCCTGCTGCGTTTCGATGAACGGCCTCAGCCAGCCGCCCCAAGAGAACCCTGCTCAGGGGCAAGACATGCTTACGCAAGCCAAGCAAGCGGAGCTTGCTCGCAATTTTGCGGCCGCGGCAAAGCTTTACCAGAACTATCTGACATCACACCCCAACCAGCCTGAAATACTCCAGCGCCTCGGATTAGTCTATTACCTCTCCGGCCAGTTTGCGCTGGCGATTCCGCCGCTTACCAAGGCACTTAGCTTGAATCCATCCCTTTGGGGGTCTGATCTTTTTCTCGGCATCAGCTATTACCGCATGGGAAAATTCGACCACGCCGAGGGTCCGTTGCGCCGTGCCTTGGCAATCAACGCGAGCCTGCCCGAGGCGGACTATTGGTTGGGCGCGACGCTGCTGGCGAGAAATCAGGCGGAATCTGCGATTCCCTATTTGCGCCGTGCATCGGAAGGCCCGGCAGTCAGCATGGAAGCCGATTCGCTGCTGGTCGACGCGTGCCAGAAGGCCGCGGAAAGTTATGCCCAGCAAATTGCCCGTCTTGACCCTAATTCGTATCGCACTCACGAGCTGAAGGCGCAAGCCTTGGAGTGGCAAGGCTCCACCAGCGGAGCTCTGCTTGAATACCAAAGGGCGCTCGAAGTCAACCCTCAACTTGAGGGAGCGCACCGGTCGATTGGCGAAATTTATTGGAAGGAGCGTCATTTCGACCTAGCCGCCCGGGAGTTTGAGGCTGAGTTGCGCCTGAATCCGCTCGATTTTCCGGCAAATCTCCGCCTGGGCGAATACAATCTGGTTCAAGGCAATCCGCAAGCGGCAAGCGCCTATCTTCATTCCGCGTTGGCAAGTCACCCCGCAAAACCAGACGAGGCTTGGCACTTCCTTGGCTTAGCTGACTTGGCCGAGCATCATCCGAGCAGCGCCGAGGTGGATTTGCAGCATGCTGTCCAGGCGAACCCGCAAGACCCCTCCAATTACCAACTCTTGATGCAAGTTTACTCGCAGATGGGGCAACCACGTTTGGCGGAAAAACAGAAAGAGCTGTTTGAAAAGTTCTCTGCCCTTCAGAAATCTGACGGTTCGAGCGCCCACTAGCCGGGAGGCCGAGCAAGCCCCGATTGCTTCGGTTATATCCACTTTTTGCGGCCAAAAACGCCGGTTTTCTGTTGATTCTGAGGTTATCGCAGCGGCCTCCGGCCACAGTACAAATGCAATTGATTGCCATTCTGACCTATAAGATCGGAATGACAATACCCGTGTCAGCGGCCAGATGCCGCTGCTACAACTGACAAGCCGCAGCCCTTTAATCGCACAACTTTGCGCTACGTGGACTATCCAAATTATATTATTTTTGCATTTTTTTATATTGTAGTGTATTTATATAAATGCTAGTTCAGTGATAACTCAACTTTAGTTTGAATCGGTTTTTGCAGCACAATAGGCTGTAAAATCCTGTAACGGCGGTCTTTTGTGGTTTTTCGGCAGCCGCCATGATCTTTGTAGCCAAACATCCACGCGTGGCTTTCAAAACGTTCGACAACCGGGGGGAGGAGGATACGATGGGTTCAGGAAAGAGTTTGAGCCTCAGAAGCTGCGTCTTACTAGGCGTTGCATTACTCTTGATGCCGATGACGCTTCTGGCGCAAACGTATTTCGGCGGCATCAGCGGAACAGTTACTGATTCTTCGGGCGCGGCCATTCCAGGCGCCGCCATTACCGTGACCAACACACAAACCGGAGCTACCTTCCACACCACTACCAGCGGTTACGGATACTATTCCGTTAGTGCGCTGATTCCAGACACGTACTCGGTCCAGGTCTCCATGAAGGGATTTCAGTCCACCGTGGTCGGGCCGGTGACAGTGCAAGTCACGCAGACCGTTACCGTGAACGCCTCCCTCCAGGTTGGCGCCGTCTCAACCAAAGTGACGGTGGGCGCTTCAGCGCCTCTGATCGACACCACCAACGCCACCATCGGAACGGTAGTCAACAATAAGACGGTGGTTGAAGTGCCGCTCAATGGAAGAAACTTCACCCAATTGCTTGAGATGGTTCCCGGAAGCGTTCCCACGGGCAACACGTTCATGGCGGCGGGCGGCAGCAACTACGCCATCGGCGGCACGCAGGCCATGTCCAATCAGTTCACGCTCGATGGCGTCTACGACAACGAGGAATTCTTCAACCAATTTTCCGTCCAGCCTGTCATCGATTCGATCCAGGAGTTCAAGGCGCAGACAGACGTCACGTCGGCGAAGTTTGGGCGCTCCTCGGGCGCAAACATCGCCGTAGCCAGCAAGTCCGGCACCAATGAAGTACACGGCGACGCGTGGGAATTTTTGCGCAACGACGCTTTTGACGCTAATCCATGGTTCAACAACTACTTCGGCACGCCCAAGGCCGCTTACCGCCAGAATCAATTTGGCTTCACAATTGGCGGCCCGGCTTACATTCCGCACATTTGGAATGGCAAAAACAAGGCGTTCTGGTTTGGGGATTATGAAGGCTTGCGGTTTAGCGAAGCAGCAACCAACGCGGCCACGGTTCCAACACAGGCGATGCTGGGCGGCGACTTCTCTAGTTTTCTGACAGGCAAGCAAGCCACCTCTTCCACCGGAACGCCTTTAGTTGACGCGCTTGGCCGCCCCGTCATGGCGGGCGAAATCTATAATCCCTACACCACGCGGGCGGTGACGGCAGGCCAGGTGGACCCAGTAACGGGCCTGAAGGCCATTACCACCGGAAACGTTCGCGACCCGTTTCCTGGAAACATGATTCCCGCCTCAATGATCAGTCCGGCGGTTTCACGCTATGCCAATATCTGGTATCCGGCCGTGACTACGGGAGGCTCATCCAATTTCCAAAACTTCACCAACACGGAGCCTTCGACGCTGAACCAGTATCAATACAACACGCGCTTCGATTACGCCTTCACGTCGAACCTGCGCTTTTTCGCGCGCTTCACCAACCAGCACGCTTTGCAGCCAAGCCCCAATGCCTTGCCCGATGATTTCACGTACAACTACAACAGCCTCGTGAACACCGAAGCGGCCCTCACCTGGGTGCTTACACCCAGCACAGTGATGGACTTCAAATCGGCATTTAGCCGCTCAAACCTCCTGAACTACAACACCAACAAGTCGCCGGGCGTGGCGAACTACCTGACCGAGTTCCCCCTGCAGGGAACACCCATCAAGAGTGCGGATTGGCCCATGTTCCCCGAGTTAAATATTTCCGGCTACACCAGCCCCGGCCAGAATGGAAATCCTTTCATCACCAACGTCTGGCAGCAATTGCTTGACTTCACCACGGTCAAGGGCAGGAGCACGCTGGAATACGGAGTTTCCTTCGAGCACATCAATGCGTACTACGACGGTCTCTTTACGTCCCAATACAACTTCGATAATGTGCCAACCAGCGACCCGCAAAACGTCAGTTCGGCAGGCAATGCGGTAGCCTCCTACCTGCTAGGTTTGCCGAGCGCCGGCCTGCGCAACGTGGGTGATACGGCGGCCTACATACACCAGAACACCCCAGGCGTCTACCTCCAGGATAACGTTCGCGCCACGTCAAAGCTGACGGTCAATGCCGGCTTACGCTGGGAGTACGACCAATGGCCCTTTGAATCCAACAACCAGCTTGGGAATTACTACCTGGATACGCATTCCTTCGGCTGGAGCGGCATCAACCCCATTACCGCCCAGCCAGCCAACTCCACGCGCTCGCTCATGGATGCTCGCTGGACGAACTTCATGCCGCGTATTGGCTTGGCTTATGCTTTAACCCACAAAACGGTGATCCGCAGCAGCTTCGGCATTTATTACAATGCGGATTATGCTTGGGCGGCTCAGGGCGCGCGCGGCCAGTGGCCGTACGGCGTTTCGGACACCTTCGACAGCACCAACTCCATTCAGCCCAACCAGCCCCTGATGACGTTCTTTGGG
Organism: Terriglobia bacterium; assembly: GCA_035945615.1. GTDB lineage: Bacteria > Acidobacteriota > Terriglobia > UBA7540 > UBA7540 > RH2-MAG17b. The sequence continues at coordinate 12,181 of DASZAA010000428.1, read as the reverse complement.
AACTTTAATACGCCGCAGCCCGGTACCCCGCCCAATGAATCGCACATCATCGCGCGCAATAACCAAACCCCGGAATCCCGCCAATGGAGCTTCGACATCCAGCATCAGTTGGCCCAGAACCTAATGGCGGAAGTCGATTACATGGGCGCCCAGGGAAGGAACTTGCCGGATTTTATCAATGCCAATGACCCTGCTCCCGGCAACCCCAACCCGGTAGGGTCGGCCCTCAATCCCCGGCCAGAGGCCCCATTTGCGCCTACGCTGGGCGCGATGAGCCTCAACGCCGATCTGTCTACCTCCAATTACAACGCGTTGGTGGTGAAAGTGAACAAGACCTTCTCCAATGGCTTGAACCTCATCGCCAACTACACGTGGTCCCACTTGCTGGAAACTCCCGGTGGTGAAGGATATGGCAACAGCACCTCGCCCCAGAACCCTAATTGCCGCTACTGCGACTATGGAGTTTCAGGCAACAACTATCCAAGCGTCTTCACCGCAGCGTGGGTCTACGATTTACCGGTGGGACATGGACGCCGCTTCCTCTCCAGCGCGAACGCCGTCGTGGATAATGTTCTCGGCGGTTGGGAATTGACCGGCATCTACCATTACAATAGCGGGTTCTATTACGGCATCGGGCTGAACTCGGACACGGCGAATGTGGGCGCCCGCGGTAACGTGGACCGCCCGAACTACGTGGGCGGAGTGGCCTGTATTGCGAATCCTACCAATGGAGACAAGACGACAGGCTTCATCAACCCTGCCGCCTTTTCCGTGCCCACGCTGGCTTTTGGAAACCTGGGCATCAATACGTGCATCGGTCCCTCGTTCTATGACCTCGATATGGGGTTGTACAAAAACTTCAACATCCGGGAAGGCAAGGAACACTTCCAGTTCCGTTCGGAGTTCTTTAACCTGCCGAACGCGCATTCGTTCGGTGGTATAAACGCTACCCTTGGAAATCCAGGCTTCGGACAGGCGACCAATGTCCAGCAGGCTAATGCGCGCGTTATTCAATTTGCGCTGAAGTTCTATTTTTAGAAAAGCGGAGTGGCGCAGAGTTTTACGGTTAAAATTCTGCGGCTTTTTCGACAGATTTAACTCAGCCCTGACGGGTTCCCCCGTCAGGGTTGTTTTGTTTTAGCGCGCTTGTAGCGGCGGCCTCTGGCCGCCGGCATTTACTTTTCGAAAACCAGCGGCCAGAGGCCGGCCGCTACAGCTTCCCGCTCCATCGCAATCAAAGGCTGCTACAATAAGCGCCATGCCCCGGCTGCAACGGCTTGAATGGGTTTACATCCCCTCGCCTGTTTACTTCATTACTGCCTGCACTTTCAAAAGGCGTACTTTGCTGCCAAGTGCCGAAGTCCATGAGGCCTTCCGCAGATTCGCTGAGTCGGCCGCCGATTGTGGCGTGTGGGTGGGACGCTACGTTCTGATGCCCGATCACCTCCATCTTTTCGCAGGTTTTTCTGATCGAGGCCCGGATTTATCTTCGTGGGTGAGGTCTCTGAAGGGCTTATTATCAAGTGCGCTTCGGCAGGCTGGCTTTCCATCACCACACTGGCAAAAGGGGTTCTTTGACCATGCTTTGCGGTCAGAGGAATCATATAAACAAAAATGGGAATATGTTCAGCAGAATCCGGTGCGTGCGGCTTTGGTGAGGCAAACGGCAGATTGGCCTTATCAAGGGGAAGTACACTCGCTCAGCCTTGGAAAGCGATAATTGTAGCGGTGGCCTCTGGCCGCCGGTCTTTACTTTTCAAAAACCGGCGGCCAGAGGCCGCCGCTACAAATGAGACCCCATTTTTTGTTCGGCGGCCTTGTTGGACTCGATGATCTGAATGGTCTGGTTTTCGAGCCGCTGGGATAATTGCGCTTCCTGCTTTGCCTCGTTCAGGCGGCCCATGTCCCGGTAGGTCGTCGCGAGAAGCGCGTGGATGGTGTGGTCATTAGGCTCTGCCTTCGCAACCTGAAGGAATTCAGCGAGCGCCTGCGAATATGCCTTCTCTTCGAGATAAGCCCTGCCGAGGGAGCGATGCGCTTCCGTAAGTCCGGGATCGAGAGCCAGCGCCTTTTGCAAGTACCTGGCAGCTTCCTGCGGATGCCCTTCCTTCACGTCAATGTCCCCTAGTTCATAATTGGCCTTGGAATGGTATGGATTCAGCGCCAACTCCTGCTCGAGATCCTTCTTGGCATCATCAAAGCGGAGGTTGCGCCAATATACGTCGCCCAGGCGAAAATGAAGGCCCGCCGTTCCCGGCGGCGCGAGTGTCAGCGCCTTCTTATACGCATCCAGCGCCTGCGGATATTGTTGCCTTGCGCGGTACTGGTTGCCTTCCGTTTCATACACCAGATAATTGCGCGAGTCCTTGGCCTGCATTTGCTGGAAGGTTTCGCTGGCCATATCCTGGTAGAACTGCCCTATCCAATAGAGTGCATCCATATCGCCGGGGTGAGCTTTCGTCCACGCTTTGAGGATTTCAATTCCCTTCTCATTGTCGCCCGTACCCACATAGGCTCTTGCCAGGAATATCCTGGCGCGCTTGTCGCCCGGAGCGAGACTTGTGGCCTGCCGAAGATGGGTAATGGCCTGGGAAAATTCGCCGGCGCGAAACCGGCAGACGCCCAGCAGCATGAGTGCCTTTTCGGAACGCAACGCGTTGAGCTTGGCAAGAGCATGAGCAGCATCATCACACTTGCCCAGGCTTGACAGGTTTTGCGCGATAGCAATGCTGGCAGTTTGTGATGAAGAGGATCCGGTGAGCGCGTTCTTGGAATCGCGCACGTCGTTCTGTGGATGGGAAGCGGCCCTCACGATGGCGCAAGTTGCCGCCAGCAATAATAAGAGCGCGCTGGCTTTTCTCAAGCTACACGATGCCGGTAAGCGGCTGAGCGCCTCTCGCATAGGCTTCAATATATCAAACCTTATGCTGGTGCGGCGGCCGCTTAAAGGCCTTCGCCGCCGGTTTTTAGTTGTAAAAGCCGCCGGCGAGGGCCACCGCTACCAATTGAGCTGAGGGGGGAAATACTCCGCGACGAGGTCTTCATAGTAAGGCTTCAATTCCTTGAAATTGGGGCGGGCGCTCCCTTTGGAATAAAGGTCGTAAGGATTAAACTTTCTCACCCACCCAAACATTTCTTCATCGTGATCGTTCATCAGATGGCGGTAAGCGCCGTGGCGGTGGGCGGCATAAAACGAATGGTAGCGCAGCATGTACTGCGCGGGTTCCGGCAGATAATCCTTCGTAGCCTGGTAAATGTATTCGTCGTGGCCCCAGGATAGATGGACCTTATCCAAGCCGCCGTGCGGCTCGTAGACCCCGCATGGCGTTTGATACTCCGGAACGCTGGCATCCGGGTTGGCAGCGAAGAACTCCGGAAACACCACGTCGCTTGAGTAAGCGCAGCCCACCGGAAACGTGTCGCCCACCACCGCCCATTGCGGCTCACCGTATAGACAAAGCTGCTTGCCTAAATCGTGAATGAAACCCGCCAGCACAAACCAGCGCGGATGGCCGTCCCGCCGGATAGCTTCGGATGTTTGCAGCAGGTGCTCGATTTGGGAAAGGTCCGTGTCCGGGTCGCTATCATCAACCAGCGTATTCAGATATTCAGCAGCTTCCCAGATGCTCTTTTTGTCTCGATTCAGACCCAGGTACTCCGCCTTCTTGGTAACGACAAAATCGAACGTCTGGCAGGCATGATTTTGCCTGTAGAACTCCGTCACGCCCGGATTCGCATCCGCCGAGTAGTTGCGGAATTCGGTCTCCGGCTTATCTTGGCGGTATCGAGTGGCGACAAAGTCGTCCCATTCTTCAAGACTTTGCATAGGCTGGGTGGGGTTAGCATCTTCGGTGGTCATAGGGAGCTTTCCTTTCGTGTTTTTAATCTTAGCACCGCCGGCGGCGGATTTATACAGGACGCCAATCGAGAGTAGGCATTCTTCAGAATCTCTTGGTGGGCCCACCAGGATTCGAACCTGGGACCAACGGATTATGAGTCCGCTGCTCTAACCGCTGAGCTATGGGCCCGCGTAGAAGGGATATCTTTGCCATTCTAACGGAAAATTGAACGGCGGCTTACAGAATTGTCACGGCAATCGTGGTATCTCGCTACAGCGGCGGCCCCATATGGGCTTCGGTCGCCGCTACAAATCACGGCGAACCGAGTCATCCCGCGACAACGTTCTGAGGATGGCCGACGCGAAAGGCGGTGAAATTTTCGATGGCGGTGCGGATGCAGCGCGCTCGCGCTTCGCGCGTGGCCCAGGCCATGTGCGGGGTTATGATGCAATTGCGGGCGGCAAAGAGCGGATTATCCGGCGGAGGAGGCTCGACGGCCAAAACGTCCAGCCCCGCGCCCGCAATTCGTCCTTGGTTCAACGCATCGGCAAGAGCACGGTCATCGATCAAAGCGCCGCGAGAGGTATTCAGCAGAAATGCCGCCGGCTTCATCATGCCCAGCTTTTTGGCATCGATCAGCCCTCGCGTTTCGGCAGTAAGCGGGCAATGCAGGCTGACGACATCCGCCGCCATGAGCAGTTCTTCCAGCGACGCCCAGACAATGTCGTCATACGGCGGCGGCTCTTTGGAATGATGGCCCGAGGCCAGCACGCGCATCCCAAGCGCGCGCGCAATCTCCGCCACGCGCCGCCCGATGCGTCCAAATCCGACCACGCCCAAAGTCTTTCCCGCAAGCTCAATCTGGGGTGATTGGGTGAAGGACCAGTCCTTGCTGCGCGACCACTCGCCCGCGCGGACGGCGTCGCTATGCAGACCAACGCGATGGCAAAGCTCAAGCAGAAGAGCAATCGTAAGCTGGGCCACCGAATCCGTGCCGTAAGCGGGCACGTTGGTGACGACGACGCGCGCCCGCGCAGCCGCGAGATCGATGATGTCAACACCCGTCGCCGTCACGCCAATGTAGCGGAGATCGTTGAGCGCCGCAATCGTCTCCGCGTTCAGCGGGACCTTGTTAGTGAGCAGCGCCTGCGCTCCGGCAGCTCTACTGATTAATGCTTCGGGCGGCGTTCGCGGGTGAATTTCAACCGAGCCCAGCTTTTCCAGCGGCTCCCACGAGAGATCGCCGGGGTTGAGCGTGTAGCCGTCGAGAACAACAATTTTCATAAGCTGACTCCGCGGAGTTTTCAGAAGGCTTGCAAGCGCTGCCAACTTTGCGGTGTTTCAGCCCGCAGACTCGCCGGAATATTATTATGAATAAAAACCGCGCCGCCGGACAGCGCAATTTCGAGCTAAGCTAAGCTGAACGGCGCAAGCGGCGATTAGCTTACAGGTTTCGGCCGCTGGTTTTTAATAGTGGAGACCGGCGGGCGAAGTCCATAAGGGGCCGCTGCTACTACTGTAATTGTCATCACAGACCGCTCGACTGCGGTTTAAACATGGAACAGGCTGCATCCAAAATCGCTGTTGTGGGCGGAGGCATCACGGGCCTCACCGCCGCGTATTCGCTCGCGCTCGCGCGGCAGTCGGGCGCTCCGGTTGATGAGTTTTTGCTCGAAGCCGGCCCTCGCTTGGGCGGATTGATTCAGACAGAGCGCATGGAGGGTTTCACCCTGGAAGCCGGTCCAGACAGTTTTCTCACCGCAAAGATGGAAAAAACGGGACTGCTGTCGGAGCTCGGGCTGGAGAGCCAGGTGATCGTCTCAAACGATGCGTCTCGCCGCACGCACATCCTCTGGCAAGGGCGTCTTGAGCCGCTGCCCGACGGTCTCCAGTTTTTTGTACCCACCCACGTGCGCAGCGTCATCAGCTCGCAGCTCATTCCATTTTCAAGCAAGCTTGCGATTCTGCGCGATGTCATGCGCCGCAAGCCAGCCGGAGAAGAATCAGCGGATGAGTCCGCCGCCTGTTTCGTGCGCCGTCATCTTGGCGCAGGCGTGCTTGATGCCATTGCCGATCCCTTGCTCGCGGGCGTCTACGGCGGTGATAGCGAAAAATTGAGCGCTCGTGCCGTGCTGCCTGCTTTGGTGGCGCTCGAACATCAGCACGGCAGCCTTGTGCGTGGGATGCTCAAAGCGCGAAGGACTCCTCAGCCGCGCCGGCCTCTTTTTACTACCCTCAAACCGGGTCTCGATGAATTACCTCGCGCGCTGGCGGCGCGACTTGACGCGCCTTGCTCCCACGTTCTGCTCAACCATCGCGTGGAGGCCATCGAGCTTAGCTCCCTGCGCGGTGAGAGCGGAGCGCCCCCAACACGTTATACTCTGCGGTGCAGTGGCGGAAAGAGCTTTGGCGCTGACGCGGTGATCTTCGCGCTGCCTGCGCCTGCCTGCGCGCGGCTGCTGCGTCCGCTTGACGCCGCGCTGGCGAGCGATCTGGCGGATATCCCTTATACGCCCGCGCTGACCGTTGCCATAGGCTACCAAACTAAGCCCACAAATCTTCCGGCGGGTTTTGGATTCTTGGTTCCGAGGACAGAAGGGCGCAAGCTGCTGGCCTGCACGTTCGTCCAGGCCAAGTTCAACCATCGCGCCCCGCAAGGATCGGCGCTCCTGCGATGCTTTCTTGGGGGCGCGCATCATCCGGAAGTTCTAGGCTGGAGCGACAGCCAGATCATGGTGCAAGTCGAGCGCGAGTTGCGCGAAATTCTGGGCATTACACAGCAACCTATATTTCATTGCATCTATCGCTGGCCCGAAGCAATGCCGCAGTACCAGGTGGGACACGGCGAGCGCGTGCGGCAAATCCTGCAAGGCATCGGCCGGCATCCGGGCATGTTTCTGGCGGGAAACGCTTACCAGGGTGTTGGGATTCCTGATTGCATTGAGTCGGGGAAGCGCGCGGCGCAGGAAGCGCTAGAGTTCAGCCGCGCAGCGGGGAACCGGGGCTAGATCACTTGCCGCGCGCGCTCAGCAGGTCTTTCAACTCGCCCATGAATTCGCGCACGTCTTTAAAGTCGAGATAAACGGAGGCGAAGCGGACGTAGGCCACCTTGTCGAGCTTTTTGAGGCGGTTCATCACCAACTCGCCCACGCCGGTCGAAGGGCGCTCGCGGGCCGGGGACTCGGCTACATAAGCTTCCGCCTCATTGACAATTTCTTCAAGCCGCGCTGTGGGAATAGGACGCCGCTCGCAAGCCTTCAGCAGGCCGGTGAGCACTTTCTGGCGGTCGAATTTCTCGCGGCGGCCGTCTTTCTTGACTACCATGTAAGGAATCTCATCGATTCGCTCATAGGTGGTAAACCGGCGTTCACACTGCGTGCATTCCCGGCGGCGGCGGATGGACTCGCCTTCCTTGGTCTCGCGCGAATCAACTACACGATCTTCCAGATGGCCGCAAAAAGGGCATTTCACGTCTTCCGCTCCGGATGAAGAAGTAGGATGGAGGGCGCATCAGACGCCGGGCGCTGCAACTTCTCTCTCTTCTTCTTCGACAATCAACTTGAGTTTCTTAAACGACAGCCCCCCACACGCCACCAGAATGAGGCCCAAAAGCAGGCAAGGCGCCATAATCGTCACCCACGTCAAAATCGCGCCGCTTGCCGCGGCCTCGGCCGGCACGTGAAACACATCCTTCAGAGCAATGAGCACGGCCACCTGGTAGCCGCCCCCGACGCCGGGCAATTGCACCGCAAGGCCCACCGCTGCGAAGAATGCCGTAATCGCGGCAGCCCACCAATTAAATCCGGCCAAGCCTCCGCCGATGCTCAGAAGCATTACCCATAAGCCGGTCACGCTGACCGTCCAGAGTATCACCGAGCAAAGCACGCTGGCGGAAAAATCCCACGGATCGTGTAGAACGTCGAGGCCCTTCGAAAACGACCGGAAGAAACTAAGAAAATGATCGCGCAAGATCGTCGGGAACCGCTTCAATCCGCTCCCTAGCAGTTCGAGAACTCTTCCTGAGTAAGCGTGATAAATAACCAGACACGCGACCATGAGCGCGCAAAGTAAAAGAATGACGACTGCGGCCTCGTGCATTTTACCCAGCAAAGCCGCACTATGCGCCGTAGAAGCACGGACCGGCTCAAAATAAAGGGCCAGCGCAAAAAGAATCACCAGGCAAATCCCATCGTACACGCGTTCAATCGCCCACACCGCGAGCTGCGAAGTAAAGGGCAAATCTTCCGCCTTGGCAATATAAGCGGGCCGCACAACTTCGCCCGCCCGGCCCACCAGATAAATAGAGCTGAAGCCCAGCGCCTGCGCGTTGAACAACGTCCAAAGCGAGCATTTCTTGACGGGATCTACGAAGAATTTCCAACGCACGGCGCGGATCAGAAGCGTGGCCAGGTTGAGCACAATCGAAAGCAGCAGCAATCCCGGATTGACATGGATCAGCAGTGACCATAGTCTACCCCATTCGAAGCCCCTCCATTGCGGACTTCGGCTGATGTGGAGCAGGATTAGCGCCAACACGACCGCGCCCAGCGCCCATCCCAGCCAGCGGCGTGTATTGTTCCTCATAGGGAGCTTTGCCAGCCGTAGCGGCTTGCAACCGGAAAGCGGCGGCCGACGCCAAACGCCTTACCCGTCACTTTAAGCGCGGGCGCAGCTTGCTGCCGCTTGTATTCGGCGGCGTTCACCAGACCCAGCGTCCGGCGAATCAAGGCAGGATCAAACTTGAGCCGCTTCTCGATTTCCACCACGCACTGGTTCTCCTCAATATACGCTTTTAGAATCGCGTCGAGCACGTCGTAAGGTGGCAATGTATCTTGATCAACTTGGTGGTCTCGAAGTTCGGCAGACGGCGGTTTGAGAAGGCACGCTTCCGGAATAGGACCGCCGCCTTTGCCGCAGCGGTTCACCAGGCGCGCAAGCTCGTACACCATTGTCTTAGGAACGTCGCCGATGACGGCGAGCCCACCCGCCATGTCCCCATACAGCGTGCAATAACCCGCGGCAAGCTCGGATTTGTTGCCCGTGCTCAGCACCAGCGCGCCAAACTTATTCGAAAGCGCCATCAGGATGTTGCCGCGGATTCGCGCCTGAATGTTTTCTTCCGCCACGTCAGGCGGCCGGTTTTCAAAAGCCGGCGCGAGCGCGGCCGTGAAGCTTTCATAAATCGGCGTAACCGGAATAATGCGATAGTGGATGCTAAGGTTGCGGGCCAAAGCCTCGGCGTCCGCGAGACTGCCCGACGACGAGAACGGTCCTGGCATGGAGACGCCATAGACATTCTCTGCGCCGAGCGCGCGCGCGGCAATCGACGCCACCAGCGACGAGTCGATCCCTCCGCTCAGGCCGACGATCGCGCTGCGAAAGCCGCATTTGTGCATGTAGTCCCTCGTTCCCAGCACGAGGGCGCGGTAGACCTGCTCGGTTTCCGGCGGATGCGTAGAATTTGGCAGGTGTTCTTCTTTGCGGGTCTCAACTGTTGCATCGATCTCGGCAAATGCCAGATCTTCTTCAAACAGCGCGGCGCGAGAGAGCACGTTGCCGCGCGCATCGAGCACGCAACTGGCGCCGTCGAATATCAGGCTGTCGTTCCCGCCGATGAGGTTGACATAAACCACCGGCATTCCCTGCTTCACCGCGATGGCGCGCAGCATGGCTTCCCGCAGCTCGATTTTGCCCGCGGAGTAAGGAGAAGCTGCGATATTCAGCAGCACGTTTGCTCCGGCATGGGCCGTTTCTTCAACTGGATCGCGCGTGTAAAGGGATTTCTTCCAAAAGTTTTTGTCGTTCCAAATGTCTTCGCACACGGTCAGGCCGAATTGCCTGCCCATAAGCGAAAATACTGCCGGAGCGTTGCCCGGCTCAAAATAGCGCGATTCGTCAAAAACGTCGTAGAACGGCAGCAGCGTCTTCGCATAGTCCAACTCCACTTTCCCACCACGCAGCAGGGCGGCAATATCGGAGACGGGTTTTCCCTGCTCCGCTCCCGAGCGCCGCACCGACCCCACGACGGCGGGAATCGGTGGAAGGGCTTGCGCGAGCCGCGCAAGCTCAGCCTCGCAGCGCGCGACGAAATCGGGCCGCTCGACCAGGTCGCGGGGTGGATAACCGCAGAGTGCGAGTTCGGGAAACACAACTAACCCCGCGCCTCGGTCGAGAGCGCGGCCCGCAAACGAAATGATGCGCTCCGCATTCCCGGCGAAGTCGCCCACTGTGGCGTTAATTTGAGCCAGAGCAATTTTCATGCAGTTTTGGCCAGCGGATAGGTTGAAGTGCGCCGTCTCACACAGTTCCAACTCTGATGGCGGCATAAAACCGCCTCCACATCGTGACCCGATGCCCAGGGATTGCGCGGCTTTTCACCCGCGCATGATCCTTAATTATACCAGCAGCGTAGAACCCAATTGCGGCGCGTTAAATCTATCGTGATACGCCGGAGAGGTAGCCCACGCCGCGCCGAATGTGATATATTCCTCGGCACTTGAAACTGAAAAGGGGGACCTTCCATGTCGTCAGACCCGCTCGTACCTGTAGCTTACAAAGATCGTAGGGGTTGGCTCACCGCCTTTGGCGTCGCGGAAATTCTCATTGCCTGCTTATTCCTACTACTTGCGCTCCTGATGTTGCTGATTCCCTTCACCAGGCCGCCAGGACAGGCCCCCGTCGTAACCCCGCAAATGCAGGTTGGCATGAAGATTTTCGGATTTGCCGTTTATGCTGGATTCGCGGCCCTGTTTCTGCTTATCGGCATCGGGTCCATTATGCGAAAAAATTGGGCTCGCATCACCATGCTGGTGGTGAGCGCGCTATGGCTGGCGGCCGGTGTGCTTGCAACGGTGGTCATTATGCTCATGATGCCTACGCTCATGCACACGGCTGGGCAAATCCCACCCGCAACTCAAAGGTGGATATTCGGGGTCATGACTACGATGATGGCGATTTTAATGATTGTGATCCCTGCCATCTTTCTCTTTTTTTATTCCCGCAAAAGCGTTAAGGCCACATGCCAATCCGGGATTGCTGGTCAAATTCCAGGCGCTTCAAGCGGCGTGCCGGTTCCCATTATTATTCTGACGATTTGGCAGGGATTGGGCGTAATCACGCTCTTCTCATATCTCCTCCTGAAGTCAATGGTAGTTTTCGGGATTGTTCTGCATGGCGCAGAGGGCTTCCTGGTGGCCCTGGCTTGTTCCGCTGTGAGTCTCTACGCTGCATGGCTGATTTACCACAGGAAGTTTACTGGATGGGTGATCGCTTTGTGCTATGCCGTGTTCTGGACTGCCGGAAGCATTGTAACGTTCGCTGGACATGACATAAACACCGTCTATCGTCAAATGGGCCTGTGGGGAAAGAACACTGCAGCGGCTATTGCCCCGTTTCCCCAAGCGCAGGCAATAATTTGGTTGTCGTGTTTGTTCTTTTTGGTTGTCTTTGTAGCCTTCCTTCTCTACACCCGAAAATTCTTTGTGCGTGCCCAAGGCGCGCAGTAAATCAAGTAACGTATAGCTACGGCCAGCTCCTAAAGCAGCAATTCAGGCATCGTGCCGCAGGAAAAAACCGTCCCATTTGTCTCAAAAGTCTCAAGGTGATGTGGTAGGCTGGGGTTGGGGTTTGTAGCGCAGAGTTTCACTGTTAAAACTCTGCGGGTTGTTGTTCGGACCGCCCAAAAGCCACAGGGTCGAAAAAAACAAACTCTGTATTACAAGATGAGGCCCCGAAGATTAGAAACGACTGTCGAGAGAGCAGAGAAACGCACGACAAATTTACGGAACGAACCCAAGAAGTTGTTTAGAATCAATGTCTCTAAGGTAAGCGTCTCATTTGTCTCAAAAGTCTCAGGACAGAGCGATAAGTTCAGGAGAGGACACACGATGACAATCCATTCTTCCCGGCGCGATTTTCTGAAGGCATCTTTGGCGGCGACCTGCAGCGCAGGAGTCACTGGCCTTGGGGCTGGGGCTTTGGCGGCAAAGCCCTTGCGGGGGCTATCTGCGGGCGACGCGGCGCTGCCGCTAAAGAAAGGTGTGCTGGTAGACATGCTTCCCAAGCAGTTGAGCTACTTCGACCGCTTCAAGATGGCGCGCGCGGTGGGCTTTGAAGTGCTCCAGGCAGACACCACGCCCGATCCGCATGAGGCCAATGAAATGAAAGACGCGGCGGAGAAAGCAGGCATCCGGATCGAATCCGTAATGAATATGGACCACTGGAAATATCCGCTTTCGTCCGCCGATCCGGCGGTGGTGGAAAAGAGTCTTGCCGGGATGCGCACTTCACTTCACAACGCGAAACTCTGGGGCGCGCGCTCGGTCCTTCTTGTGCCCGCCGTA
>DASZAA010000427.1:0-10163 GCA_035945615.1 Terriglobia bacterium | reverse complement strand
GGGTTTTCAACTTGACGTGGGTCTAAACGGTCTCACCGGAGGCGGAAGCGACTCAGTTCTTCAATCCTTCGCGCTCAACGGCCAGGGAAGCGGAATTCTGACCTTCCAATTCACGGCGGCGAATTTGTCTTCCATCATGGGCTTGGTTGATTCCACTGTGGCTATACCGAACAACAGCGTCTCCGCCACTTTGACCACTCCTGAGCCGGCCTCGCTAGGCCTGTTTGGGATTGGCTTGCTCGGTCTTGCGTTTGCGTATCGCCGCCGTTTGAAGGCGCTGGTGTAATTCCGGCCTTTCAATCTGCGAAAAACTTAATTTGCTATTCGACTGCAGGGGTTTATTACGGGGCAACCAGCCCATCAAGGACTGGCTGCCCTAACCCATGCAGTTTTTTTTGCTTTTATTAAGCTTTGGCTACACAGCGGAGACATTAGACTTTGATTATCTCTTGCCTTAACGGAAGCCTCTGGCCGCCACATTTTAACAATAGCGGCGGTCGAAGCCTGCACACGTTGCCGCAACAGCTAGTCCTCTAAGGTATTACCCCGGATTGACACTTTTTCTCGCCGTCTGTTAACTTAGATGATGCCGAGATTTATTAAGGGGTTTCCGTCCATAATCAAGCGGTTTCAATTTATCCTCGCGGTGCTTATTTTGAGCGCCTTTGGCTGCACGGTGAGCCATACAAGGCGCATTGCCCCGTCTAATTTACCCTCCCCGCCGCAAACGGCATCCTTGGCGCAATTGATCACAAAGATTAATGCCCAAAGCGCGGCGGTCAGAAGTTTAATGGCCACGGTGGATCTCGAACCCTCGACGGGTTCAATCTATTCCGGTTTTATTAAGCAATACCATGACGTCAAAGGCTTCCTTCTGTTGCGGAAGCCGGCTTTCATCCGCATGACAGGGCAGGCTCCCGTGGTGCGGACCGATATTTTTGACATGGTTTCGGACGGCAAGCAGTTCAAGCTGTACATCCCCTCCGAGAACAAGTTTTACGTGGGCGAGACCGGCATGGCGCAGAAGCCCGGAAAGACGCTGGAAAACCTGCGGCCGCAGCACGTCCTGGATGCTTTATTGCTTGCGCCGCTTGACGCGGCGAAATCGAGTTATTTCATCGAAGAAGTTGACCGGAATTCTGAGCGCGATTACGTTGTCGGCGAGATTGAGCCATCCCAATCTTCAAAGCCGGGAGTTGTCGATCTGAAGCGGAGAATCTGGTTTAATCGCGCCAGCCTTCAGATTTCCAGGGTGCAGCTTTATGACGGCGGGGGTAAAGTCCAGGAAGACATCGAATATTCGGACTATCAGGATGCTGGTGGCGCCAATTACCCGCGCCGGATTATGATCGAGCGTCCGGGGGAAGGTTATTCCCTGGCGATCACGCTCTTGACCGCTCAATTTAACCAGACAGTGCCGCTTACGAAATTCACGCTGCAAAAGCCGGCGAACGCCCTCCTCATCAACTTGAGCGCGGCAAAGCAACCCGGACAGACGGGAGAATTCCTTGGTCAATAGAATGATTGTGGCCAACGTGCTGCACCGGCCCGTGAGAACGATTGTGAGCGTTCTAGCGGTGGGGATTGAAGTGGGTATGGTCCTGCTCGTTGTGGGCCTGACGACGGGGATGCTGAACGAATCAGCCAAGCGCGTGGAGGGCGTCGGCGCAGATGTGATGGTGCAGCCGCCCGGCGCCTCATTTTTCCTAGGCATCACCACGGCGCCCATGCCCATCAAACTGGCTGATCGGCTGAGGGAGCTTGACCATGTGCAGGCGGTCACCTCGGTGCTCCTGCAGTTTGACACTACAAGCGGACTGAACCTTGTCTATGGCATCGACATGCAGACCTTTGACGAGGTGAGCGGCGGATTCGTCTACTACTCCGGCGGCCCACTCAAGAACCCAACGGATGCGCTCGTGGACGACTGGTACGCGCGGTCCAACCATGTGAAGGTAGGGGAAACCATCAACGTGCTGAGCCATAAATTCAAGGTGGCGGGCATCGTCGAGCACGGCAAAGGAGCACGGGTTTTTATTCCCCTACAGACCGCGCAGGACATGGCGGGAGCGGCGGACAAGGCATCGATTTTTTTCGTGAAATGCACCAGCCCCGGCTACACGCAGGGCGTGGTGAAATCCGTTGAGACGCTGCTGCCCTCCTATAAAGTGCTTTCGATGAAGGAATATATGTCGCTCATGACCTCGAACAACGTGCCGGAGCTGGCGGATTTCGTGAGCGTAATGATTGCCATCGCGGTCGGCATCGGGTTCCTGGTGATTTTTTTATCGATGTACACCACTATCACCGAGCGCACGCGCGAGATAGGCATTCTGAAATCACTCGGCGCTTCAAAGATGTATATCATCGACCTGATTTTGAAAGAGGCCGGGTTGCTCAGCATTGCGGGCATCATTGTCGGATTGATTGGCACCGTCGTTGTCATGAAGGTGATCGCCGACTATCTCCCCACACTTCCCCTCGAATCGCTGCATACGGATTGGCTGTGGATCGTGCGGGCGGCTGCGCTCGCCATTGGCGGCGCGCTGATCGGCGCGTTCTATCCGGCGCTCAAGGCGTCGCGCCTGGACCCGGTGGAAGCTCTGGGTTACGAGTAAAATCCTGAAATTGATTGCGGCTATTTGTTTTTTTAGCGCAAGACCGTAGCGGCGGCTTCTGGCCGCCGGTCTTTATTATTTAGAACTCGGCGGCCGGCAGTTGCAAAAATTGACGGCGGAGCAAAGTGGAACCTATCATCGTGACTAAAGACCTGAAAAAGGTCTACCGGACGGGAAAGGTCGAAACCCCCGCGCTGCGCGGAGTTGCGCTACAGGTGGAGGAGGGTGAGTTTGTTTCGATTGTCGGGCCGTCCGGGTGCGGGAAATCCACGTTACTGCATTTGCTGGGCGGCTTGGTCTCGCCGACCAGCGGAACGATCCTGGTGGACGGCAACGATTTTACAGGTATGGACGACGCCGACCGGACGCGTTTTCGCCGCCACAAAATCGGCTTTGTGTTTCAACGCTTCAACCTGCTGCCGACACTCACCGCGCGGGAGAATATTGATCTTGCGCAGTACATTCAAGGAAATGGGTTTAACCCGCATCGTTTCCAAATGGCGGTAGGAATGCTCGGTATTGTGGAGCGGCTTAACAACCGTCCTTATGCCCTTTCCGGGGGCGAGCAGCAGAGAGTTGCGATTGCGCGGGCCATTGTCTGCGAGCCGAAGCTGCTGCTGGCCGACGAGCCGACGGGCACCCTCGACACCGAGAATTCGCAGGCAGTCCTCACCATGTTGCGAACTCTGAACCGGACGTTGCGCCAGACCATCCTGATGATTACGCACAACCTCGAGGCGGCGGCGGTTTCCGACCGCATTATTCACATGCGGGACGGCCAGATTACTGAGGATTGATTCCTGCCGGTTTTCCAGTTATTTTCTTAAAGCTTGGTTATGGCCGAAAGCTCTGAGTTGCGCGACCAGTCCCTTCCACGGCCAATTGCCTCGCCGGGCATCGGCATGGCGCGGCGGGCGCTCCGTGGCGTGGGGCGCTTCTGCGTCCGCTCCATTTTCTGGACCTATCAACGCGGCTCGTGGCAATACGACATTATCTGCGCCGTGATTCTTGTCTTCATCTTTCTAACCCCCGCGTCCTGGTTTCATGATCGGCCCACACTGGGCCTCACCCACCTGCGCCGCACTCAGGGCATTATCGAGACCGGGCACGCCAAGGACGGCTGGCACTACATTGTGGATGCCAGACTGGTGGATTCGCTGGCCCCGCTAGCGCCCGATTACGCCATCCGCACCCTCCTTGAAGACCGTTTTCATAAGCCGGTCAAGATCGAGTCCGTCGTGATCCTGCGCGACCGGAACAACGTCGTTCTTGGGTATAATGTTGTTTTGACCCGTTGACGGTTTATGGTTATGAGTCTCGCCTCCTGACCTGCTTGATAAAAAATCCGCGCGGAAAATAGGGATTTTGTATTTATTTTGTAACATCCTTGCACTTTCCTGCGTAATCTAAACTAAGAGGCCTGTTGAGCGCGGGTGTGCGGAGCATTGGAGGCATTTTGAGATTTCAGAGAATCCGGCTGTGGGGGGCCTTGGCGCTGGTTGCAGCGATGGTTTCCACGGCGCTTTCCGCAGTGGCTGCGCATAGACCGCGGGCTGGCGCGTCGTCACTTAGTTTTAAGCAGGTTCTGTCCCGTATGGATGACGCGGCATCGCAATTGAAGAGCGTTTCGGCCCAGCTTTCCTATACAACCGTTACCGTTTTGGTGAATGACCGCTCCACGCAGACAGGCGAGCTTTTCTTCCATAAAGGTAAGAGCCTCGAAGTCATGGTGCGGTTCCTTAAGCCCGATCTGAAGGTGATCCTTTTCAAGCACAACCGGGCGGAAATCTACAACCCCAAAACCAACCAGGTGCAGGAATACAACATGGAGCGGCACGCCGACATGCTGCAGCAGTTCCTTCTGCTCGGCTTTGGCACGCCTATTTCCAACCTTGAAAGCTCGTACCACATGAAGTACCTGGGTGAAAAACAATTGGGCAATGAGACAACAGAAGCCCTGGAGCTGACCCCGCTCGAAAAATCGGTGGCATCGCAACTGACGCGTGTCGATCTCTGGGTGAGCGAGGATTCTTGGCTTCCGGTGCAGCAGGAGTTTTTCGAACCGAGTGGAGACTACCTCATCGCCAGCTATAGCGCCATGAAGGTGAACGAACATCTAAAACGTTCGGATTTCGAGATTCATCCCACCAGCGGCGCGACGCGCGTCAAGATGAATTAGCCCCGCGCCGCTGAAAAACAATCCATTTATCTTTGTCGCATAAATCTCAGAGTGATACGCTGCTCTTTGTAGCGTAGAGTTCTGCGGTTAGAACTCTGCGGCTCTTCCTTAGGCCAACAAAAAAACACAGTGTTTTAAGAACAAGACTCGGCGCTACTTCTTCTGGCGGCCGTTCCAAATGGCGAAAAAAGCTCACTTCAGCGCGGGTTTTTCGCCATTCACCGCGATAGGATTGCCAGGATGCGAGTTCACAATGTATTTTAGGCATGAGAGTCGGCGGCAGTTCCGGCGCCGGAAAAAGAGAACATGAATCAAACCGCACTTCGCCGCAAGGCCCACATTTTCGGTTTGCGGCTCCGCGAGCTGCGGATGATCGCCTGGGGCGTCATCCACAAGCGGCATCCCATTGACGTCCACCTGATCCCAATCCGCCGCTGCAATCTCACCTGCGCTTACTGTAACGAATACGACGACTTCTCGAAGCCGGTCCCTTTGCCGGAGCTCAAAAAGCGCGTGGATAAGCTTGCTGAGCTGGGGGTGACGATCATCACCATCAGCGGGGGCGAGCCGCTTCTTCATCCGCAATTGGATCAGCTCATCCGGCATATCCGCCGCCGCGGAATCATCGCTGGCCTAATTACCAATGGCTACCTTCTGGTGGCGGCACGCATCCAGGAGCTTAACCGCGCCGGTCTCGATCATTTACAGATCAGCATCGATAACGTGATGCCGGACGACACGTCGAAAAAGAGCCTGAAAGTGCTGGATCAGAAACTCCGCCTGCTGGCCGAGCACGCCGAGTTTGCAGTGAACATCAATTCCGTGCTCGGCAGCGCCGTGCAAAATCCCGAGGACGCCATTACGGTGGCCCGCCGCGCGAAGGAGCTTGGCTTTTCAACAACGGTCGGCATTATTCACGATCACTCCGGCCAGCTTATGCCTCTCAGCGAGGAGCAGGGGAAGATTTTCAACCAAGTGCGCGGCCTCGGTAAGCACTCTTACTCGCGTTTTTACCAAGTTTTTCAGGATAATATTGCGCGCGGCCAGGAAAACAATTGGCGATGCCGCGCCGGCAGCCGATACCTCTATATCTGCGAGGAGGGTCTCGTGCATTACTGCTCCCAACAGCGCGGCTATCCCGCGATTCCGCTTGCCGAATATACGCAGCAGCATCTCGACCACGAATATCTGACCGAAAAATCTTGCGCCCCGCGTTGCACAGTTTCCTGCGTGCAGGTGATTGGCATGTTCGACAATTGGCGCGCTCCGCAAACGCGGAAAGCGTTCGCGCAGCCTTCCCTCGCTCAAATTGAATCCACATCGCTCGCGGGCAAGAATTAGAAGTCCGCGTCACAATATAGAATTCGTGATTGACATTAGGGGCAACGATTTTATAATCGCATCATGAAACTCCTTGTGCTCCCTGCGGGTCATGCATGAACAATAATAATGTTTCCTTGCAGCAGCCCGTCATCCTGACCATCGCCGGGTTTGATCCTTCGAGCGGCGCCGGCATCGCCGCCGACTTGAAGACCTTTTCCGCCCATAGTTGTTACGGCGTGGCGGCGATCACCGCGCTCACCGTGCAGAATACGCAGGGTGTGAAGGCGGTTTATCCGGTAGCGGCTGAGCGCCTGCGCGAGAGTATTCAGGCGCTGCTTGATGACGGCCGGGTGGCCGCGATCAAGGTAGGCATGATGGCCGACCGCGCGAACGCGGAGGTGGTGAGAGACGTTCTTTCAAAGACCCAATGCCTGCCGAGCGTCCTCGATCCGGTTCTGCATTCGGCCGGAGGACGCAGACTGCTCGACGAAGGCAGCTTGGCCTTGTTGCGCGGAGAACTGCTCAAGCTTCCGGCGGTGCTGACGCCTAACACCGAAGAGGCGGCAACGCTGACCGGGCTGAAAGTGGAAAACGTAGATGACATGAAGGGCGCGGCTAAAATGCTAGTGGAGATGGGTGCGCGTGCCGTGGTGGTTACGGGCGGATGCCTTGAAAAAGCTACGGACGTTTTTTACGACGGCTCTTCGTTTGAAACTTTTAT
Organism: Terriglobia bacterium; assembly: GCA_035945615.1. Classification (GTDB taxonomy): domain Bacteria; phylum Acidobacteriota; class Terriglobia; order UBA7540; family UBA7540; genus RH2-MAG17b. The sequence goes on along the minus strand of DASZAA010000427.1, from coordinate 3,322 downwards.
GGCCGACCACATCAAGCCTGACAACACGCACGGAACCGGCTGTGCATTTTCCTCGGCGCTGGTTTCAAATCTTGTTTTGGGACGTCAACTGCGCGATGCGATTGTGATGGCCAAGGTGTTTGTATCGGAAGCCATTCGCAAGGCGTTCTCCACCGGCCCAGGCCGTATGCCGCTCCATCACCTCTACCGGATGCAACAGGAATCGCGCGTGCTTGACCACGCTCCCGCGCTCGCGGAACCTGAGATTGTGCATTAGCAGCCGGCGTCCTTACCCGATGCCCAATTCATCGGGTTTTTCGAGCGGGGTGCCGCAGCGGCGGCAAATGACGGCCGCGCAATCGCCGCAAACCAGCGGATCCTCCACAGGTTCGCGGCAGACGGGACAATAGAGCGTTTCACTCTCTTCTTCAGACATGAGGCAGTTCCTCTCCACGGGGCGGGTGAGGTTGAGACACGATTTCCCGGATAAAGGCGCGGATGACTTGCTGGTATTCTTCCAGCTTGCCGGTGAAAAAGTGGTCGGCCCCTTCGATCCATTCCAGACGTTTCGGCGGAGCAAATCGGGCCACAAGCTCTTCCACCTGGGTGCGCGGGCCGTATTCGTCCTCAGTGCCCTCGACAAACAGCTTCGGTTTTTGCGACGCCTCGAGATAGGAATAATCGTAGGACTTCACCGGAAGTCCCATCCCGACCAGGGCGAAAACGCGCGGGTCTGCCGCGCCCACGCGCAGGCCAACCACCGAGCCAAACGAAAAGCCCATCATTATCGCTGTCGAGCCAGGGTAGCGCAAGGCGAGAAAATTCAAAGCTGCGCGCGCGTCACCTTGCTCGCCGTCGCCCCGGTCATGCGTCCCCTGGCTTTTGCCCACTCCGCGAAAGTTGAAGCGAAGCGTTGGAATGCCCTCAAGCGCCGCAGCTTTTGCCGCTCGAAAAACCGCCTTCGTGTGCATTGTTCCTCCGAACAGCGGGTGCGGATGGCAGACTACAGCGCAATGCGCCGGGATCGTTTTGGGATCATACTCGAGCAGCGCCTCAAGCAATCCGGCGGGACCAGGGATCAGAAGCGGTTCGATGCGCGTCAAAGCCTCCTGCCATTTGGCCATCTGCCATAATTAGGATGCGCCGGGTAAAATCGAAACGGCACGAATAGTGTAAAATGCGAACGCAAGAACTGTGAAGGGCTTTTTAGGCGGCTTACGGACTACGGATTAAGCGGTGAAAAAAATCGCATTTTTTCTGGTGATCGTTGCGGCTGGTGTCGTCTATTACTATCTGATCTACGCTCCGGAGAGGCATGAGCCAATCAACGCGGAGACCGCCTACGTGTTACCGGATTCTCTGCCCGTGGTGGACACCACGGCGGTGATCCGCCGCGTGCTCATGACGTATCACAGTGGAGACCCCGTGCGTGTCATAGTACGCGTCGGGGATTGGGCCAAGCTTGCGCTGCCGGGCGGCGGCACGGGATGGGTGGAGCAGAAGGACTTGATTGGGGCAGTCGAGTATGACAAGGGCCAACGCCTGATTAAAAGCCTTGCGAGTAGCCCAGTCCAGGCGGATGGACATACCAACGCGCCGGTAAACATGCATCTCGATCCCTCACGGAATGCGCTGAAACTTGGCGAAGTCATTGCCGGAGCGCATGTAGAGGTTTATGGACGGCGCGTGGTCATGAAGACGGCGAATGCCGGAGGGACCAATAGCCCTACTGCCAAAGCTGTATGGTATCTGATCACCACTAGCGGCCGCGCGGGATGGGTGCTCGGGATGTTCATCGATCTTGATGAGCCGCCCGTGCTTGCGTCCTACGCGCAAGGCGTCAATATGGTGGCGTGGATGCCGCTTGATACCGTAAATGACGGCGGGCGTCAAGTGCCGCAGTACCTTGCCGCTGACCGCATCGGTGGTGAAGACTTCGATTTCAACCATATTCGGGTATTTACCTGGTGGGTGAAACATCATAAATATGTGACCGCCTATGTTGAGAGCGGTTTGGACGGGTATTTCCCTATTGTGGTGACACATGCCGGGAACGTTCCATATTTCCATCTGCATTTGCTCGACAAAGACGGCAACAAGGTCCAAAAAGTTTACGGTTTGTTCGATACGATTGTCCGGCCGGTTGGCATAGTCGATGGCTGGACAGAGAACGCCATGCCGGCGCCTACAACGCCGCTCCATCGGCGTCGTCAGCGGCGGCATAGGCGTATCGGTCTGAGATAAAGATTCACGGAGGCTTTCTGTGGAATCGCGTAATTCAGGGCTTTACGTTTTCGTGCGGAGCGGTTTGCGGCTTTGGTTTGGGCTGATTTCCCGGCGGCTCCGTGTACTACAAGAAGAGTCTCTGCCGCGATCAGGCCCGGCGTTGCTCATCGTGAATCATCCCTCAGGTTTTGTCGAAGCGCTTATTCTTGTAGCCGCGTTGAAACGCCAAGTCCATTGCTTGCTTGATCAGTCTTTGCTTGCCGGACCTTTTGAGCGTCTCACGGCCAGGACTCTGGGCATGATTCCTTACGAGTTTCAAGGGGAGGATTGGGCGGCCGCACTTGAAACGGTCTGTAAAATCTTCAGTCAGGAAGGGACAGTGCTGACTTTCGTCCGGCCCCCTGTTTTGCAGGCAAACGCCGTGCGGGGATTCGCCCCAGAGGCGGCTGAAGTGGCGCTCGAAGCGGGAGCTTATCTTGGCAGGGAAGTTCCGTTGCCTGTCTTTCCGGTGCACCTGTTTCTTCCAGCGGCCTTTTCGGCTGCGGGTGAAACTCTTATCTATATCGATGATTCCCTGTCGGAGCAGGGTGCGCCGTGGCACGCGCAAGAGGATTTAGACAAAGGCATTCGAATGCTCGATGAGGAATTAGAGAAGGCGTGCTGTTCGGGGCCGTTTCGCCTGCAACCTGACCAAGTGGAGCAATTTATCGCTGGGTTAGAGGCGGTCATGCGGGAGGACTTCGCGGAAAGCTGGTCGCACCGTGCCAATTGGAGGCAGAAGGTTGAGGACTTTGACCTAAGCCCCTACCTCATTAGACTGACTCACCGGCTGAATTATGGGAACCCGGGGCGGCTTGCGGCGCTTAACGACGCGCTGCGGAATTATCAGGAAAGCAAGCGCAGGGTAGCATTGGGCGCGCTCAGGGCAGAGACCGCCGGTGATTGGCCAAAAAGCAGTTGGAAGAGGCTTGCCGTGTGGATTGAAACCGTGGCCGGTTTTCCTATCGCTGTTTACGGTCTTCTTAATCTTCTAGTTGCCTGGTTTGTGCTGCGCATAGCCGGTTTGATGAAGAAGGGTCTTTGGGAGGCCACTCCGAAGGAATGGGCTACGCGCGTG
>DASZAA010000426.1:0-3832 GCA_035945615.1 Terriglobia bacterium | reverse complement strand
GATGTGGTACCGCTTCATGATCTCAAGCGCGTCTGAAATGCGGCTTTTAGGGTTAACCGTGACCGGGTCCACAATCATGCCGCTTTCGGAGCGTTTGACCTTGTCGATCTCCGCGCGTTGCTGGGCCGGCGTCATGGTCCTATGGACAATGCCGATGCCGCCCTGCTGGGCGAGCGCGATGGCCAGGCGCGACTCGGTCACGGTATCCATTGCGGCGCTGACGATGGGAATGTTGAGCGGGATGTTCCGGCTGAAAATCGTGTTCGTGCGTGCTTCGGTAGGCAGGATGGAGGACTTGGCGGGCCGCAGGAGAACGTCGTCAAACGTCAGAGCTTCCCGAATAGAACCCTCGATCATAGTCCTCCTCGCTTCAGAAGGCATTCTCCGCAAGCGGTTAAACTTTTAATTTTAACGGCCACCACAAAAGCGGTCAAGCCAATCGCCAGGCGTGCTTTTCAGGCCGGCTTCGCTGGCTTCGGCCGGGGGTATTCGCAATTATTGCTGGATAACTTGCGTTCCAGGGGGCGGTGCAAGAGCGAAGAGCGAGGGGTCGAGGGGCTTGTTGCGCTCCACGTTGCTGAATTCAAATTGCATCGTGCTGTTGTCGGGATAAAAAACAACCAGGCGGCGAACGTCAAACTGCGGAGTTAGCTCAATCACCACGCTGCGGTAATCCCGCTTGTAGAGCAGGCGGGGATAGCCGCGGATCACGCGATCTCCGTGGTCCGGTTCAAGAGCCTGAGGGGCGAATTCAATCCGCGAGAACACTTTGCTCAGTTGCATGTGAGAGACCAGGATGTCGAGCGGGACGCGCGCCTCAGCCGCATCGCTTGTGGAAGAAACCGTCATTTGCTTCTCGGCGGGAACATAAAGGACTAGGTTTTTGCCGTTCGAAACAAAAAGTTTCTTCTCTGGTTTTTGGTAGACCCAGCGCATCTTTCCGCCGCGAGCCATATAGACCGCGCCCGATTCCACGCGGGTGCGGCCCCACGCGTAAGAGGTCTGGGTAAAATCGGCCTGGAGCGTGGTCACGCCGGCGTAATGCGCTTCGAACTCACGAACAAACGCATCGATCGACGCAGGCGATTTAGCGAAAAGCAACGCAGAAAGCGCGCACAATAGAAGGAGCGCGATGGTCGCCACGCCCGCCACATCCACCGCGCGGTATCTCAAGCGCCCCTGCGCGGGGCGGGAATCATAATTGCGGTTTTTGCTCATGAGTATTTTTAGCTTGCAACTTTCTCAGCGATTCTAACGCTCCGGCGTTTTTGGGATCGGTCTCAAGGCCGATGCGGTATTCCCGTTCCGCCACGGCGTCCTTGCCTGTATCTGCCGCAATCGCCGCGAGATTAAAATGCGCCACACTGTCGAAATGATTCAGCGCGAGCGCGCCCTCAAACGCGCGCTGGGCGTCCGCCGGACGTCCGTGGCGCAAATAAATTTTCCCCAGGTCATCCAGCGATTCAACGCTTGGAGCGCACTCGACAGACATGCGGAATTGCTCTTCGGCTTGCGCATCCTGCCCCGCTGCTAAATAAAATTTGCCCAACTCGGCGTGCGTTGCGGCGCTCGAGGGGGTAAGAGCCACTGCCGTCCTGAGTTGCGGTTCCGCCGATTCGGCGCGGCCCATCTTCTCATACGCAAGGCCGAGGTGGAGATGCGCCTGGGCGTAAGCCGGATTCAGCCGTATGGCCCGCTCGAAGTCCGTGACGGCCTTCGGATAGTCTCCTTCTTTAGAATAATACAATCCCAGGTTGTCGAGGACGGGCACGAGCGTGGGTTGCGCCCTGTAGGCCAACTGCCACTCGCGCGCGGCCTGGTCCGCCTCGCCTCGCGCCCAATAGACGGTTCCAAGATTGTTCAAGATGGGCGCCGCGCCGGGCTGCTGAGAAAGCGTCCGCGTGTAAAGACGGATATCATTCCTCCAGTCCCGGTTGCGAGTGAAAATGCGGATCGCGCAGAGCAGCAATAGCAGGACGCCGCCTGCTGCCAGCCCGCGCCGCAGGATGACGCGGCGCAAGGACAGTCGTTCCCAAAACCAGACCGCGCAGAACGCAATAACCCAGCAGAAACCCACCGAGGGCAGGTAGAGATATCGTTCCGCAAAAACATTGGCCGCGAGCCATCGCGCGTTCAACACCGGCGCGAGCATCACGAGGAACCAGACAATTCCAAAAGAGGCTGCGCGATGGCGTTTCCACAGCGCCGCGAAGGCGACGCCGAGAATAATCAGCGCCGCAACTCCGGCCAGAACGCGCGGATCGTAGAACCGGGTGCTTGGGTGGAAGATGTAAAATGCGCAAAGATACCACGGCCAGAAAAGCTTCCAGAGATAATGCCCGGCGAGCGCCGGGGCGGAAAGAAAGGCGTGAGCCCACGGCACGCGCGATTTGTAGACGACGGGCGCAAAGGCTCCGAGCGCCCGGATTCGGGCCGCCAGGTACGCCGCTGAGAGCAGCCAGAATATGCCGTACCGCGCCGCCTTCTGTTTCCATGCCGTGCTGGATTTGTCTTCACGGTACGCATGTTCGTAGACTGTGGCGAGAAGCGGCAGCATCAAAGCTTGCTCTTTCGAGAGCAACGCCAGGCTGAAGCTCACCGCCATCGCAAGAATCCATCCCGGCGCGCGCTTGCCGCCGGGCCGCGCGGCTTTGATGAAAAACCAAAACGCCAGGAGGCAGAAAAGCGTCACTTCAAGATCGGTCACGCCCGCGATCCAGTCCACGGATTCGGTATGAACCGGGTGGAGAGCAAAAATGAGCGCCGCGAGAAAGGCAACGTTGCGGCGGCCAAACAAAGCCAGGGTAAGGCCGAACAGCGCGCAGACCACCGCGGCGTGAAGCACGAGATTGACCAGGTGATATCCAAATGCGACCTTGCCGAAGACCTGATAGCACAGCAGGTAGCCCGCAGTCATCAGCGGGCGGTAATAGTTGGTAATGCCTGCCTGCCCCATGTAAGACCACGCGCTCGAAGTGAAAATCTGATGAAGATGATGGAAATTCAGAATGTAAGGGTTGTTAAGAATTTGGGTCTGATCATCGTAAACAAAGCCATTCAACAAGCCGTTCAAATAGGGCAGCGCCGCCGCTGCGATCAGCACAGCGAGCAGCGTCGCGTCCGACCGCTTGGAAAGATGACTTGCGCGAGTGTTGATTTGCTCGTCCATCAGCGACGCCCCGCTTCCGCGCTTGCAGCTTGCTTTTGCAACTTGGCAAGCGCGGCCAAAGCCTTCTGATCGCCGGGGTCGCGCTTGAGGCCTGCCTGATATTCGCGGATAGCTTCGGCGAGCCGTCCTGTCGCGCCGTAAAATAGGCCCAGCATGAAGTGCGGGCGGGCGCCGGCGGGATCGATTTGGAGAGCGGTTTTGAACGCACTCTCCGCGCTGGTCCGGTCCCCGCGCATCCATTCGGCGAGACCAAGGCCATAAGAAGCTCGTGTGGTGCGCATCGAGCGATTAGAGGCTTGAAATTGCGCGCAAGCCTCGGCGTAGCGGCCCTCGTCGAAATAAAGTTCCCCAAGATTCACGCGCGGTCGCACGTCCAAGGGAGCGAGTTTTATAGCCGCAAGCAGTTCCTGCTCCGCTTTCTGTTTCATGCCCATTGCGGAATAGGCCATTCCGAGTCCGGTGTGGGCGCCTTCATCTTTCGCAGTCACCGAGAGAGTTTGCTCGAAAAAAATCACCGCCTCTTCATAACGCTTTTGCCGGAGGCGGAGAAGCCCGAGATTATCCAGAACGTAAGTGGCGTTTGGCTGAAGCTGATATGCCTTTTCCCACTGCTCGCCGGCGTTCGCAAAGTCTCCGTGATCCCAGTAGTAGTTGCCCAGGTCA
>DASZAA010000425.1:0-5052 GCA_035945615.1 Terriglobia bacterium | reverse complement strand
AAAAACACTGACCGTGGCTACCCGCTAAAGAATGCCATACGTGCGGAAGACCTCCGTCGCTAGTTTTCCTTCGGCGAGTTCTTGCTTGGCTTTCTTTTCTTCGCGAGAGCGTTCAAGAGCTTCAGTAACAACTTCTGCTTCGATTTCCCTCGGTATTACGAGCACGCCATCAACGTCACCGAACAGAATGTCTCCCGGCCTCACAAGCACTGCGTTGACCTCGATAGGAACACGGTAGGCGATCACCTGTCCGCGGCCGCGCTGGTCTTGGGCGTAGCTTCCGTAGCAGAATACAGGAAAGTCCAGAGCCAGAATGCCGTGCGTATCGCGGGTGTAGCCAGCAATGACAGCTCCTGTGGCGCCCCGCGCCCGTGCCGCCGTGGACATCAATTCACCCCATAAGGCATAGCGTGCCGAGCAACCGGCGGCCATATAGATCTCATTCGGCTGGAGCGAGTCGAGCGCTTTAAGCATCAGGCCGAAGGGCGGGTCCGGTTCGTGAAAAACATCCGCTTCAAGCACCGTCATAGCGCGCCCAGCCACCACCATATTGGGTCGCAAGGGGCGGCACCGCGCAGGCAAAAACTGATGGCGTTGGCCGCGCGTATCCAGTACATCTCCGACGATGGCCGTGTAAAGGTCCGTCCGCATCAGTCGGAACATCTCATCATCGTTTTTCCATTCCATGTGAATAATCACCCTATCATGTCAACATTGTGAGAGAGGCAGCCATCTCTGAAACAGCGATGCCGTGTCAAGCAAGTAGCGCAGACCTCCGCGTTTGAGGTCTGCGGTTTGTGGTTGAAGAAAACCCGCAGACCGCAAAGACGGCGGTCTGCGCTACCACTACATCCTGCTGCGAGCGGGCAGCCACGACCAGTGTTCTTCTGACCGTGGCCACCACTTAGATCGTAACTGTGACGCGCTTCAACGGCACAAGGCGCACAGGGCCGAGCAAACCAGAAGGTAGAAGGGGCGGAGGCGAGGTTTCCCCATACAGTCCCCAGCGAATGCCGAAGGTTTCCGCAACCGGCTTCAAATCCGGCTTGGGCAGCGATTCGACTTTCTGAATCCACAAGTTGCCTGTGCGCACTTCCAGGCGATTGGCGCCCGGCTTGAGCGCGCTCCCGCAATTTAGCCGCCGCAAGCCTGTCCAGGCGGCGCCGAGATCGACGCCATTGAGCAGAACCTCCGCCGTTTCGTGCACCGTTCCAAGATCAATGACCCATTCGGTATCATCGCCAAGATCGCTCATTTCAAATGTTGTCTCGCAGCGTCCCCAACCGCTGAAAGATTTCCCTTCGGGCAAGTCCGCCCACGACTGTAGACGATTGAGAGCGATGGGGGCTTGATCTCCCAAAGTCAATTTCCACGGACCGCTCACGGAAACCTCTTCCGGCATATCCTTTACATAGATGTGATGGTTTTTCCCCTTGGCATCAACCACAAAGTATTCGCCATTCCGCGGCGCGAAAGCAGCGACGCGCGTTTTATCCCCGGCCTTTTCGACCCGCAGCGGCCCTGCGCAATTTGTTTTGGTCAGGACGGGACTCCCCTGAGCGGCGAACACAATAAAGCAGGAATCAAACGGGTCAAGATGGATTTGCACCTCGGTCACATCGCCCGTGGAAAGCCGCGCGTAATCAAAGGGGAGCGTTGTTTCGATGGTTCCTGATTCGGGGTTCCATCGCTCGGGAACCCGGCGTCCAACCAGGAACTGCGCGCGGAGGTCTTGAACTTCTTTCGAGATGTTGCTGAGGAAATAGAAGTCCGTCTCGCCATCCCGGCGATGAAGAAACCCGACGTTCTCAACCGCGCGCTCGCGCGTTTGCGAGCCTGAGTTGCCTGCCTCAACAATCTTGAAATCCGGCGCTAAATACGCCTGAATCAGTTTCAAGACGGCGGCGGAATCCGCAACCAGGGCGGCGTTGCCCTTCCCCGAATTCTGGACGGCGCCCATTCCACTTTCTCCATTCTTCCAAATCGACGCAAGCGTATCCTGCAATGCCGCCGTGCGCGCTTGGTGGTCTTGCAAACCGGGCGCGTTCTCCGGCAGGCGCCCCACGAAAACAAGCAGCCCGCCATTCTGTACGAATTCCGCCATGCGGCTTAGGCTCTGAGGAGGCATCCGCTCAACGTTCGGCACAACGAGCACACGGTACGAAGCCGTTCCCGCGCGCAGCGTTCCATTTTCAACCGCCGCAATCCGCGCCAGCGCATCATCATTGATAAGGTCGAAGTCGTACCCGGCCCGCCGCAAGTTCATAAATAGTTCGGGGCCAAGATGCCGCTGAATTTCCGTGTCCATGGTGAGCGAACCGATGCCGTAACGCGCGTAGATATCGGCGAGCGGCACGTATACCGCGACCGGGTTTATCGAGACCCCCTTTTGCAGCACGGCGGCCGCGCGCTGAATATAGCGCGTGAGATATTTATAGTGCTGCCACCAAATATTATTGTGATTCACCATCGTTGAGGCATAGAACACCCAGCCGGGCTTGCCCGCTCGTGGCGGCGAGCTTGAGTATCCCTGATTCACAATGTGGTTGATGCCATCGAGGAAAGAGGAATCGGTTGCGCCCTTCATCATTTCCAAAGTGACGAGGTAACGCGGCGTGCGCAGCCAGGTATAGCTTTCACAAGAGATCACGGGCTTTTGATAGATGTGCCCCGCCGAGGACGCAAGCCGCCGGTGATCGATAATCACCGAATACTGGTCTGCAAATTCGCCCTCTTCGCCTTCGGGAATGTCGGCAAGGCTGTAGCCGCCCATCACGTCACCCATTGCGCCATGCGCCTGAACGCGCGCGGTCATCTTGCGGCTCCTGGCCCACTCGCCGAGCGGCCCAAAGAAATTGTCCATCATGAGATCAGAAAGGGTCTGGTGGTAGTCATAGCGGATTTGAGGCGTCAATGAGCCGGCATCTTGCCATAAAGCGGGAAGATAGGGAGTGAGATCGTAGCCACGCCGCTTCTGGAATTCCACCAAGAAGCGTGGCGTCCAATCCGCGCCGAACACTTCGAGGCTGTCGCAAAAGACGGATGTGAACGGCGGATAAGCGACGGGCTGAAGCTCGTTTACCATCCGGTTGCCCACTGAATCGAGAAAAAGCTCCAGCGCCTCGCGGCGGAAGTGGTCGATCACCCACCCTTCCATGCCGATTGTAGGCCGCTTCACCTGCTGGCCGGTGAGACCCTGCATAAACAGCATGATCGACCATTGGCCTGCCGGGACCTGCCAATGTAATCCGCCGCCGCGCCGCCTTATGTGCTCCGTGATCACCATCGAGCGGCTCGCATCCAATTCACCTGTGTTCAGCACCGGCGCCGCCACGGCCGCAAAGACTCGTCCGCCGCCGGTCAGCAGAGGATAGAGCGGCCAAGAGAATTCTCCTGGGCCTGCAGCATTCCGCGCCAGCACTTCGATTCTGCGCGCGGCCAGGCGATCGGGGACGAAGGGGCCGCCATACGGCCACCCGCTGCCCAGCGTGAAGTCAAACTGCAAACCCAGCCGCTGCGTCTCCCGCAGCGTGTGGCGCACCAGGTCGAACCACTCAGCAGTGAAATACCTCACGTTGCGGATGCCGCGCCTGGGGTCGTCAACCGCCACCGGGTAGACGGGCTGAAGCTCGACGCCGCCCATGCCCGCGTCACGCATCAGAGTCAACTCGCGGGTGATTTCTTCCGGCATCATCGCGCCGCCAAACCACCACCAGCGGGTCATGGGCCGCGTGGAAGGAGGAGGATTAAGAAATACTTCTTTTAAGCCACCGCTTCCGGGGTCTGAAGAGGGTTCTGCCGGAAGCGCGCCCGAAGTGGCGTGCGCCTCAGCCGTTGCCAATGGCAACAGCATCCCAGTCGCCCCCGAAGACGCTAGGAATTGGCGGCGTGTGTAAGTTATTTTAGGGCTATGATCCATGGACGTTCTCTGGCCTGCGAATTTTGATTAGAAAGCAGAAAAATAAGCGGAGTAAAGCAGACTTTTACCGAGCCTATTTGCAACTCGTTGATTATGCTTTTGCTGCCGCACTCCCAAGGACAGTTACCATTGCAGGCTCTATTGAAACGTATGATGCAAATGAGACAAACGGGATTTATTATTCGCAAAGGGCAGAATCAACGGTTGATTAAATCTGCTTCTGCCCAGCTTGCGCAAGATATGTGGCCGGCAGCGGACGGCTGAGATCGACCTCGAAATCCTCAACTTGGCTCAAGGCAAACACCGGCGCGCCGGCCGCGTGCTGGGCCTTGATGCGCAGGAAATCCGCCCCCGTGACGTCATTCAGCGCGAAGGCGGGCCTTGCGTCGTCTTTCGCATATTCAACTTCGACGTGGCTTAATTCGATGCCCCTTACATGGCGGATATAAAAGCCGTAGCAAGGTATGGTTCCAAACATCGTAGGCTCCGGGTAGACGTTCTCTTTCTCCGGCACTTCGATCTCCGCATCTTGGCTGGAGCCGCCGCCCTGACTTTGAATATAAATATTGCTCAGCTTCACGTCTTCAATCGCATTGCCTGGAATGCCGCTGATGATGGAAGCATAGCGACCAGCGGTGTCCGAGACGACGATGTTGCTGATATTCACGCGCCGCAGCTTACCGATAGGAGTGCCCGCAGGACCACGCATCCGGCTGCCGAGACGGAGAAATATCGGTAAATTAACGATATTCCGCATAGTGATATTACTGACCGATATGTCTTCGAGCAGCGCGCCGTCGACCGTCTCAAGCGCAAGGCCCTGGCAGTGATCAAAGACGCAGTTTGAAACTGTAATATTTTGAAAGCCGCCGTTCGACTCGGTACCGCATTTGATCCGTCCGGTGCGGGGCACGCGGTAGCCCTCCGGCCAACGCTTGAACGTCCCGTCGATGACCGTTCCAAGCTCATACCCTCCCGTGACAAAACAATTCGTGATGGTGAGATTCTTCGTCGCGCGCGCATAGCCCAGGGCATAAGAGCTTTTCGGGCAGATGCCGTCATCCCACGGCGAATTGACGGTGCAGTTTGAGACACGCACGTTGTGGCAGCAGTCAATGTCCATGGCGTCGCGA
>DASZAA010000424.1:0-4874 GCA_035945615.1 Terriglobia bacterium | reverse complement strand
GGGGATGTTAAATAGGACGCTCAGTCCCATGGGTTTCTCCTTTTCGATTTGGTGGCGTACTGCCTCCGGCGGAGAACCTGTGGCTGACGTCCGGCCTGCTCAGGATTTCCTGCCTTGGGGCGTTTTCTCTAGCCACCCATTTGTATCGGCAAGGTCCGGTTTTTCTTTAGCGTCACGCCTTCAGCCAGGACTTGGGCGTGAACAGAAGATCAATGTGTTCATGGGACTCGCGAATAAATGGCTGCTCGCAAAGCGCCATGATCTGCTCATGCGTGCTGCGCAACAACTTGGGCCGTGCGCGGTCAATCACATAGCAATCAAACCGTTCTTCGGACAGCAAGCTCAATAATTCTGCGGCGGATGACCCATTGGCCGCCAATCCAAACGGCCAGAACTCCAGCGTCATTTTCAGCGTAGCGGCATGTTCCAACAGAGTATTTTTCATGCCCTGAAGCACCTTGGTTTCGCAACCCTGCACGTCAATCTTCACAAAGTCGACTCGTGAGCCTGACGCTGCGACAAACGAATCCAGGGTAATGCACTGCACCGGCGTTTCCCTGCGCTGCTCTCCCGGATCGTAGAGCCGGTGGTCGCCCCGGTTGGTGTCTGAAAGAAATAGACGCCCTGTTCCCCAGCTATCGGACACGGCGCGGCAAAGCGCGCGTACATTGGGCAAGTTGTTGGCGGCTATATTTTTCTTCAACAAAGAAAAATTAGCCGGCTCCGGCTCGAAGGCGAACACCTTTCCCTGCGGCCCCACGCAGGCGGCGGCGATGACAGAGAAATAGCCAATATTCGCGCCCACGTCAAAAAACGTGTCCCCTTCGCGCAGGCATTGGACGATCACCAAAGTCTCGGACGGCTCAAAGACGCCGCCGCGCTCGATAGGCGCCGAGATGAAAGGATCGGCATTAACATGCGTATGGAGGCGCAATCGCCGGTTAACGCCAGGGATTTGAATCTCTCGCATTGTCCTACCTGAAACATTAGAAACGCTGATTCTGAAAACAGGGATGAGGGATAAGCCCAGAAAATTAGAAATGTTGATCCGAAAGGACTCCCTTTATCCCAGCACACCCCTGAGACTTTCGAGACAAATGAGACGTTTTGTGGAACCGCCGAATGGGGCGAACAAAAAGCATAAATATTGATTCTAAAGGGGTCCTAGGGTTCGTTCCGCGAGTTTTTGCGCTTCTTCCCTTTCTTCGTCGCGCCATTTTCTAATCTTTGGGACCGCTCTGTAGCCGCAGACCTCCGCCTTTGAGGTCTGCGGCCTTTGAACGGGCAGAAAACCCGCAGACCGCAAAGACGGCGGTCTGCGCTACAAAGGAGGTCCGCCATAAAGCCTATCACCCCGTTCTGAGACTTTTGAGACATACGGGATAAATGGGACGGTTTTTTCACCCACCCGGAACTCGCCGCCTTCTGGATTTAACCGCTTTGGTCCCGGCCACGACCCGTGAGATGCAGATCGATTTCAGCCGCAGCATGGCGTAGATTTTCGTCGGCGGGAAACCTCGCCAGTCCGGCTCGCACAAGAGCGGCGGCGCGCTGCCATGCCTGCGTTTGCGGCAACTGCGCATAAATACTAGCAGCGCGCAGAAACGATTCCGGCCGCGGTTCAACCACGCCAAGTTTCTGTTCGGCCGCCTGCGCGGCTTCTTGAACTTGCCCGAGCGCGGCGTAGGCAGCGATGAGGCGGTCGTGCAGGTCAGAAGATTGCGGCTCGCGCTCGACCGCCCCCCGAAGCCGGGCGATTCCCGCCTGCGCTTGCCCCAACAAAACTTCCGTCAAGCCAAGCTTGCTTTCGAGGCGCGGCAGGCCGCCGAGACGCTCAATGGACTCCTGATAGCAGCGCAAGGCGTGTTTATAATCTTTGGCCTGGAGCGCGGCGTCGCCTTGCATTTCCGTTCCAGAAATCAGCGATTGCTTTTCCGACTCCGCCAGCGCCGCCTGCAGCTTCTCGTTTTTGGGAAAACGCTCAAGGCCCTGCTGGAGCAGGCTCACAACGCGCCGCCAGTCTTGCGCTTGAGCGCGCAGGCTTGCCGCCCGCAGGTAAAAATCCGGTTGCGGGGCGATTTTCTCGATTTTGATTTCCGCCGCCGCTGCCGCCTGATCCAGCCTGCCGAGCCACGCGCAAGCCGTAATCAAACGGTCATGAAGCTCCGCCGAGCCTGGCTCGCGGTCAACCGCGTGCTCAAGGCGCGCGAGTCCTTCCGCGTGGCGGCCAAGACGCACTTCCGTAAAGCCGAGCTTGCTCTCGAGCAGCGTGGATTCGTTTTGCAGCCCGGCGGCCTGCTGATAGTTGCGCAGGGCTTCAGCAAATTCACCCAGGCTGTAGTAAATGTCTCCGCGCGCTTCCAAAACCATTTCCATTTTTGCGCCGGCGTCTTCGGCGTGTTCGAGCGCGGTTAGACCCTCGCGGGATTTCTTCAAGTTCCCCAGCGTTCTGCCGTAGAAAAGCCACGCCACGCCAAGGCGCGGGTTCAGTTCGCATGCCCGCTTGAACGGCTCCTCGGCGCCCGTGTAGTTATGAAAGTGCTCAAACTCCTCCACGCCCAGCTCAAAATGCGCCAGCGCGTTTTCGGGCATATCGCGCACTTTCTCGCGCCCAAGATCACGGTAGAAAATATATTTCTTGGCCAGCGTCTCGTCGTCTTCGATAAAACCGAGATGATGGATGGTGAAGCTGGCCTCGTCGATCCACATGCCAAGATTGAGAATCCGGTAACCGACGGTCTCGTGAACGCGCCCTTCAAAAAAAATGTCGGGATGGCGGCGAAACAGCCGCACGTTGACGTGCTCGACGTAGGCGGGATAATCGCGCGCGAAGGCGGGTGGATCAACGTTCAGCTTGGCTTGTTGATCCCAAAGATGGCAGTTGGCGTTGCCGAGATAATTTTTGATGTGAACCGTGTAGCCCATCACGCCGTCTTTCGCAAGATGGGCGGGTATCAGTTTGCCGGCTTCGGAATCGAGCACCTCGTCCGCGTCCAGCATCAGAACCCAATCGGCTGTCACCTGCCCCAGCGAGAGATTGCGCGCCTTGGCAAAGTTCTTCTCCCAGGGAATGCTGAATACTCTGGCTTGATAGGAGCGGGCAATTTCAATGCTGCGGTCGGTGGAACCCGTATCCGCGATCACAATTTCATCAGCGACGCCGCGCACGCTGTCGAGGCAGCGCGCAAGCGTGCTCGCGGCGTTTTTAACGATCATGGAAACGGCAAGCTTGGGCAACGAATCCCGTGAGTCCAAACGAAGCTCCAAGTTCGGGTGTTGGTGCGGCGGACCCTTGCGGGGTTTCGTCCGCCGGTCTTTATACAGAGCACCATTGGCTGTAGTGGTGGCCTCTGGCCGCCGGTCTTCACTATTAAAATCCGGCGGCCAGAGGCCGCCGCTACTGAGTCAGACAGCGAATCCTCTCAAGCTGCATCCGGCAGACGCGCTCCCAGCTTAATGTGGCGCGCACTTTGGGCGATGCGAGCACGCCTCCGCGAGCCGCATCGTCGGGGTGCTCAAAGACGCGGCGCATGGCCTCGGCGAGCGCGTCCACGTCCGGTTCAAACCAGGCCTCCGCGCAACTCATTGGCCCGAACTGATTTTGCGGATTGAAATACGGCTGAAGCCGCGCGGGAATGAAATAAGTCGCTTCGGGAGGGCAGAATTCGCGCGCGGGACCAAGTCCAGTGGTCAAAACCGGCTTGCCGCAGGCGAGAGCCTCGGCGAGAGGCATTCCAAACCCTTCGCCCCGGTACGGCAGGACGAAGGCGTTGCAGCCGCGATAGAGAGCGGACAATTTAGCGTCATCCAGGTCTTCCGTCAAAGTGATGAGGTGGGGCGCTCGCGGATGACCGGCCGCATTCTTCATCGATTCCAGAAGCGACAGCCCCAGGTAAAACGTGCCCGGACCGATGTCCTTGACCACCAGCGTGACATCGTCATCGCAGGAAAAGGCCTTGGCATAGGCTTTCCAAAGCACATCCGCGCCCTTGCGCAGAATTGCGCCGCCCACGAAGAGAAACATAAAACTGCGGCAGCCCTCTGGACGCCACGCCGAGCCTTCAGGAGAAAAAATCTTGGTGTCAATTCCGTTTGGAATGATCTGAATCCGGTCTGGCTGGACGCCGCCTGCCGAAAGCGCGTTCTTAACGAACTGGGATGGGACCCACACCTCAGTAACGTTCCGTTCAATTTTTTCCACCCATTGCCGGGGGACGGCATGATATTCCCAGGGGAAAATACACACAAGCTTGCCGGCTGGCGCAGGATCAAAATCCGGCGCCCAATGATGGCGGACCATCAGGTCGAGACGCGAAAGCCGCGCCTTGTAACCCTTCGTAATGACCTCGAAGTGCGGAACGCTCTGTGGTAACACGTCGCCGAGGCCGTGTGGTTCGATCGCAGTTTCAAAATCGCCGGCTTCAGTGACGGCGGCTGCAAGCTCCCGGTTGATGCGGGCCAGGCTTGAGTTGACATAAAACGGCCCAATCAACATCACGCCGGGCTTGACTCCTGTAGCCCTTGGTTTAGGCCGGTAAACCGCTGAAGATTCGTCGAGCAGCTTCTGAAGCCTTTGGCGCATGTCATCGGAGATTTGCGCGGAAAGCAGCAGCCGCTCCGCCGGCTCAAATTGACGGTGAATGAGGAAGAAGTGAAAAATCATTTCGAGGTACTGCGGCTCGCGATGGGCCAACATAAGGAGAACCCACGAGGCGAAGCTGCCTGCGTCTGCTCGGGAAAGCCGCTGCCTGAGCAAGCCGAGAACCGAGGGCGCAAAAGCGGGCCGCGCCGCCGCGCCCACTTTGTAACAATTGACCGCCAAGGATTGCTTGCCGCAGAGCTCCGCCGCGAGACCCAGGAGCCATTGGGCGCGG
>DASZAA010000423.1:0-5949 GCA_035945615.1 Terriglobia bacterium | reverse complement strand
CCTGGATCAATCGAACAAGCTGGTGACGGTGGTGATTTACCCCTTGCACGGCTCTCCGGCGATGCGCGCGGGAATCCGCGCGGGCGATGAGATTGTGAAAATTGATGGGAAGTCCGCCGAGGGCCTTTCGATTGATAAGGTCGCAAGCCTTCTAAAGGGTCCGCGCGGAACCACGGTGGTGGTGACGGTCGCGCGCACGGGCGTGCCCAAGCCGTTTCAGTTTAACGTGACGCGCGCCGAAATTTCCCAGCATAGCGTTGAAACGGCATTTATGATCCCGCCCGACACGGGGATCGGTTACATTCGCCTGACCAAGTTTGATGAGACCTCCGACCCCGAGCTCACCGCTGCCCTGAAGCGGATGGAACAAGCCCACATGCGCGGGTTAATCCTTGATATGCGCGGAAATCCTGGGGGGCTGCTCCAGGAAGCGGTTGAAGTTGCGGACCATTTCCTCGAAAAGGGCCAGTTGATAGTTTATCACTACGGGCGTAATTCTGAGGAACGGCGCTACTACGCCATCAATGGAAACCACGGCGAAGAATATCCCATGATTGTTCTGGTGGGACCAAACACGGCCAGCGCCGCCGAGATCGTTTCGGGCGCGCTGCAGGATCACGACCGCGCCCTCATCCTTGGCCAGACAAGTTTTGGCAAGGGCTTGGTGCAGACCGTGTTCCCACTAAGCGACCACGCCGGACTCGCACTGACCACCGCGCACTATTACACGCCCAGCGGACGATTGATCCAGCGCGATTATTCTGATCTTTCGATCTACGATTATTTCAACCACGTGGGCGAGCAGCCCTCACCCTCCCAAGCTCAGGTTTATTACACGGACGGAGGCCGCAAAGTGTATGGCGGTGGCGGGATCACGCCCGACGTGCTCTTTACGCTGCCCAAGCCCAACGCGGTGCAGGAAAAACTCCTGGAGCGCAGCGTCTTTTTCAATTTTGGCGAAGATTATTTGGCGCAGCATCCTGACGTGCCCGAGAACTTCACGGTAGACGACGCGATGCTTGAGCAGTTCAAGAATCTTCTGAAAAAAGAAAATGTCGATCTCTCGCCGAAGGACTTTTCGGACAATCTTGAATTCATCAAGCAGCAGATTAGCGAGGACATTGTCGGGGCGACGTATGGCGTGCGGGCGCTGGACCGTCTGGATGTGGAAAACAGCCCGGAGGTTAAGAAAGCGATCTCCGAGATGCCCGAGGCGGCGGAACTGGTGACGAACGCCAAGCACTATATGGCGAGCCGCCACGGTGCCAACTGAGGCCGACGCGAAGCGGCGTTACTGTAGCGGCGACCTCTGGCCGCCGGGCGTTAAATAGTCAAATCCGTAAGACGATTGAGATTTTTGAGATTATTCCCGGCTGAGCGCAGTCTTCACGTAGCGAAGCAACGACCACCCGCCCGTAACCGGAAGCAGAAGCGCCTGTTTGATCAGGTCGTGGCGCGTCTGTGCGCCCTCGCGCCGTTCACGCGTTTCTTTGGCCATCTGGAACTCAAGCACCGCCGCGTATTTGGCAAAGTCCACCCCACACTTCCCGCATTTGCCGCCCGTTTCCTGCGCGTGCCCGCACGAAGGGCAAGTGAAGCGCAAGGGCGCGTGGCAGCGCACGCAAAAGCGCGCGGTCGCGGGGTTTGCGGTTTGGCATTTCGGGCAGGTCATGGCACGTTCCTTGGCGCTGTGGCAGCGGTCTCAGGCCGCTCGTTACTATTTAAAAGCCGGCAGCCAGAGGCTGCCGCCACAGCGATCATGGACTCTCAGTTTACAAAAAGATAGGTGATTTCCTGCCGCCCATTGATCCGGAAGTGGCACGTGCAATCGTCATAACCGCAGATCACGGTTTCGGTGCCGGAGTATTGCGCCTGCGTCAGCAGATCGAGCTTGCCGCAAAGCGGGCAGGCGAGAATCGCAAAGAATGCGGTATCGACGAGCTCCCTCAGGGATTGCGTTCCATCGAGCAATAGGATGTCTCCAGGCCGCATCAACTCCATCGCCTCTTCAAAGACATGGCGAAGCTCACCAACGGGTTGTGCAATGATGTCTTCCGGCGAAACGGTTTGCATAAGCTGCTTTTTGTCCTTTGATGGTTTAGGGACGCGACTTGCGGGCAGCTTGGCTTTACGCTCCCCGGTGGAGTTCGTGTTATTCGTTTGTGTCGCTTCCACGGTTTTGTTTTCCATTCTCAAGGTCTATCGGCTCATCCAGTGGCCTACTTGAGGCCGCGAGCGCCGCGCGTTGGTTGACCTGCGCGGCGCGGGTAGAGATGAGCAGCAGCAGTCAACCTCCATACCGCTAACACGTTGCGCCGCGCACAGCCTTTTCAAACCGGAACCCCAATTCCCATTACGGAACGAGAAAACCCGGTTTTCCGACGTAATGCCCGATGGCACACCCCTCCTATAACGCTAATTCCTCTTTATGTATTTTGCTCTGATTCGACCCTTTGCTCGTGGTGTACCGCGGCTCCTGCGCACCGCTCACTTTCCGTCTGAAATTCCGTTGGACTATTTTAATCATGTTGAAACTCCTTGCGATTGTGATGGTTAGCACGATGGCGAGCCTTGCCGACAATGCCGCCCCGGCTATTCAGACGCCAGCCCGGAACGTGCACCACCGAGATTAGTGCCTCCTGATCTTTGTGTCCGGCGGCCACCCGGCGGTGCTTCTGGATTCAATCCCGGAGGCTTGGCACGCTGCGTGCTCTTCTAGGAAAGCGCAAGGCAAATACAAAGACAGGCGAACAGCAAAGGCTGGGCGCGGTAGCAAGGATTCACGCCCCAGCGGGCGTGTGCCTAAAGACAGAAGGCAGCCCGTAGCAATCGTCAAAATCTTCCGAAACGAGGGAATCTTCAATGTCTGCTCAAGAGAATTTCGCTAAATCACCGGCACGCGATTTCAACTCTGCACGGTTTAGCCGCCACTCGATTCGAAGCACGAACAACACTGGCGCCCACGATGCGCCCGCCGCGCGGCCGCATTCGGTCCGGGCGGCGGCTCAGACGTTTCCAAGCCGGGATGAGCTTGCCGTGAAGCTGCTGCCGCTGGTCAAGCGGGTCGCTTTTGAAATGCGCGAGCGGCTGCCCCAACACGTGGAGGTAGATGACTTGGCAGGTGCAGGCGTGATAGGCCTGCTCGACGCCGTGCGGAAGTTCGACGCCCGCAAGCACGTGAAGATTGAAACGTACGCCCGGCATCGCATTCGCGGCGCCATCCTTGACAGCCTCCGCGACATGGATACCGCTTCGCGTGACATGCGCCGGAAGAACAAGAATGCAGAGAAAGTCTGCCAGCAGCTTCAGGCCCGCCTAGGCCGGTCCGTCACGGATGAAGAAATGGCCGAGGCTCTCGGAATCAGCTTGCGGAAATGGTTTAAGACGGTCCACGAGCTCAACAGCATGGGACTGGATTGGATGCGTCCCAACCACATCCCCGAGCCAATGGCTATCGACGAGGCCAATCTCCCCGCCAGCGAGGATGAAAATCCATTTGACCTTTGCTATAGGAGCGAGCAGCGGAATCTCGTGGCCAAGGCTGCCGCCACCCTTCCTGAGCGGGAACGCAGCGTGATTTCGCTTTACTACGCTCAGGACATGACCATGAAGCAGATCGGTGAAATGCTCGGGATTGACGAATCGCGGGTTTCGCAGATTCATAGCGTGGCGCTCGCTCACCTTCGAAGCCGGGTGCGTAAGATGCTCAACCCGGCGCGCCCGAGTCTGCCGCCAGCATTTATCGCGGCTCGCGCGGCCGCACCTGCGCACGCGGTCTATTCGGCATAGCTCTGTTAGTTGGTAGAGGGCATGACTTTCCCCTTCATAGTCCATCCACCTGCGCGCAGACCCTGTTATTAAGGGTCTGCGCGCCCTCCCTAGCGCAGAGAACACATTCTTCCTTCTGACTCTGTTTGTTTCCACGGTCACGCCCATCGGCTTATGGAATTTTGGCTTCGCTCATAGAATCTGGCCTTCTCATCCCTTAATTGTCACCATTGTTTTTGCTGCCTTTTGCGGCGTAATTGCCTACCTACTTTTGTCCCAAGACGCTGTTCGGGGCTCGGCACGGAAGTAGGTCGAGGCCGCTTCGTTGCGTTCAATTGATTCAAATGTTACTCTGTACGTGCGTGACGCGCAGAGGCGGAGGGATGTAGGCTGCCTATACGCAGTGCCGCATGAAAGCTTTGACCTTTCTGGAATCCAGGACCTAATGACGCGACACGACGGCAAAACATTTGAAGGCCAGCATCTGGTGCTGGACGAAGGCGTCTTCATCAACTGTACGTTTAAGAATTGCAGCCTTGAATATTCCGGCGGCGATGTCTACGTGCAAAACTGCCAGGGCGACGGATGTCAATTGATCTGGCGCGGAGCGGCTCAGCATACTGTATTTCTGCTGCAAGGGCTGGGTTTGATGGCTCCTGCCGTGCCTCCACCTGGCGGAAACCCGCCTGGCCGCGTGCAATAACTAAAAACTATAACTTGTAGCGGCGGCGCCGCTACAGACACTCCGTCTTTCCTGCCTGCTTGTTGTCTCCCGCGATTGTTGTTAGACTAAAATCCGGTTTCAGCCTAGCTTTTCGGTAGCTTTGAAAAAGGGAAAAGACTCATGCCCGAGGAGACGCACGAAGATTCCGGTTTTAAGGTGGTGGACCGGCGGCCGTTCACCGTGGAAGGAGCGCGCCGCGAAGACGCTCCGGTGAAAGAGGAGAAACCTGGCGTTGAACCGCCCAAAAAGGATTCCTATCCGGCCGCGAAGCCGGGTGACGACCGTGTTGACGAAGGCTTTGCCATGCTGGTCGAGCTGCTGGCCAATGGCGCTCTCACTCACCTCGGCTTAATGGATGCAGGCGAGCCCTTGCCAGTAAATCTGCCTGGCGCGAGAGCGATGATCGATCTGATCGGAGTGCTGGAAGACAAGACGAAGGGGAATCTTTCCGCCGCGGAGCAGAAATTCTTGAGAGAAATCCTTTTCGAACTGCACACCCGGTTCGTTGAGGCGCAGAAGCAAGCCGCTCCCAAGCGCAGATGAGACTTACATTCCTCGGCACCGGCACGTCGACCGGAGTTCCCACGCTCGGTTGCCGCTGCTCCACCTGCACTTCCGCCGACCCACGCGACCAAAGGACCCGGTCTTCCGTGCTGCTGGAGTATAGCGGACGAGCGGTCGTCATCGACACCTCGCCCGATTTTCGCCAGCAGGGCTTGCGCGAAAGGCTCGACCGGCTTGACGCGGTGGTATTCACACACACGCATGCTGACCACGTCTTTGGCCTGGACGACGTGCGCGTCTTCAACATGCGCCAGAAGGCGGCGATTCCCATCTATGCGGATTCAACTTCGATGGCGAATATCCGCCGCATTTTCGACTATATTTTTCGAGCCAATTATGCGCCGGGGGGAATTCCCCAGCTTGACCCCCGCCTGATTGAAGGGCCTTTCGAGCTTTGGGGCGCGCGCATGATTCCTCTGCCCGTCTTGCACGGCGAATTGCCCGTGCTCGGATTTCGCTTTGGCAACACGGCTTACATTACTGATTTCAGCGTCATCCCCGAATCAACCTTCGCGCTCATTGAAGGCGTGGACGTGCTCATTCTGGACGCGCTCCGGCACAAGCCCCATCCCACGCACTCGACGCTAGAGCAATCGCTTGGCATTGTGGAGCGAATCAAGCCTGGCCGCGCGTTCTTTACTCACATTGCCCACGAACTCGCTCACGAGGCCACCAACGCCGCGCTGCCGGCAGGCGTGCAACTGGCCTACGACGGGCTAAAAGTGGAGTTGTAACTGCGTTCGCATTCTTATGCTAACCGTTCACGATCCCGCCGAGCTTCCCCCGCTTCCTCGCGGTTGTGCCCTGACCATCGGCAATTTTGATGGTGTACATCTTGCACACCAAACATTGTTAAACCGGGTGGTCGATACGGCGCGCGCGCTGGGGGCGGC
>DASZAA010000422.1:0-1834 GCA_035945615.1 Terriglobia bacterium | reverse complement strand
CAACTCGCTACCCCTGGATAAGCCCGTCACGGTTGAGCCGATGCGCGCGTTCCCGCTGATCAAAGACCTTGCTACGGATGTTTCCTGGAACTTCCGCGTGAAGGAAGGCATCCAGCCGTTCCGCCCGCGCAAGCCGGACGCACCCGACGGCTCGTGGCGCATGGCCCAGGCGGATGCGGATCGCGTGCAGGAATTTCGCAAGTGTATTGAGTGCTTTTTGTGCCAGGACGTGTGCCACGTGTTGCGCAATCATCACTTGCACGACCGCTTCGCCGGACCGCGCTTTTTTGTCTACGCCGCCGCGCTCGAAATGCAGCCGCTTGACGACGAGAATCGCATCGCCGCTGTGCGCAACGAGATGGGCATCGGCTATTGCAACATCACTAAGTGCTGCACCAAAGTTTGTCCCGAAGGCATCCACATCACCGACAACGCTATTATTCCGCTGAAAGAACGCGTGGTGGATGAATTCTACGATCCGCTGACCAAACTCTTCAGGGTGTTCAGGTCCTAACCCAAATTATCGTCAATCGAGGCCTTTCTGTAGCGGCGGCCTCGGGCCGCCGGTTTTTACCTGGGGAAACCGGCGCTCAGAGAGCGCCGCTACAGATTGCATCGGGGCAGGCTCCGAGCGCCGCACAGCATGCGCCGAACTGGTTTCCACTAAACACGAAAACACGACCCGCCGTCCCTCCGAAAAGCATCCCTGCATTTTCCGGGAACTTAAAGCTTGGGCCAGCGTATATCCCTGAGAGCGCGCGGCGCGCTATCTCGATGCGGAGGCGTATAGATGGGGCAACTCAAATTGATTTTGCGGCGGCTCAGAAGAGCGCCTGAGTTTACGGCAATTGCCCTGCTTACCATCGCCCTCGGCGTGGGCGCCACGACGGCAATCTTCAGTGTTGCAAACGGCGTGCTGCTCAAGCCGCTTCCCTATCCGCGAGCGGATCAACTTGTGGGGGTATGGCTTACCGCGCCGGGCGTGCATCTTAAGCAGAACGAACTTTCGCCTTCGGACTACTTTATCTTTCGCGAGCAGGGCCGCGCCTTCCAGGATATCGGTCTTTACAGCGGCGACACAGTAACGGTGAAGAGCGAAGGCGGCGAGCCGGAGCGCCTGCGCGCAGAGGACGTCACGGATGGCGTGCTTCCACTGCTGGGCATTGTGCCCGCTCTGGGGCGCTCTTTCACCCGGAAGGAAGATTCTCCCGCCGGTCCCGCCACGGTGATGCTCTCCTATGGTTATTGGCAGCGACAGTTCGGCGGCAATCCGGCGGCCATCGGAAAAACCATTACCGTGAACGGAACGGCCACGGTGATCATCGGCGTCTTGCCCGGCAAGTTCCGATTTCTTGATCAATCGGACCCCGTTCTCGTGCTGCCATTCCGGCTCGACCGCTCAAAAACCAACCTCGGCGACATGAGCTATGATGCGCTGGCGCGGCTCAAGCCGGGAGCCACTATCGCCGAAGCCAATGCAGATGTGGCGCGCATGTTGCCCATCGTGCTCAGGAGTTTTCCTCCACCTCACGGGTTCACCCTGAAATTGTTTGAAGATGCCCGGCTCGGTCCTAAGGTCCATCCGCTGAAGCAAGATGTCGTAGGCGACGTGGGCGCTGTTCTGTGGGTCATCATGGGCGGGATTGGCCTGGTGCTGCTCATCGCTTGCGCGAATGTCGCCAATCTGCTCCTAGTGCGGGCCGAAGGCCGTCAGCAGGAGTTAGCCATTCGCGCCGCGCTGGGCGCAACGCCGCGCCGCATCGCTTCAGAACTGCTTTTTGAGAGCCTTGTTTTATCTCTTCTCGGCAGCGCGATCGGTCTAGGCTTGGCTTAC
>DASZAA010000421.1:0-2722 GCA_035945615.1 Terriglobia bacterium | reverse complement strand
GGCCAGAGGCCGCCGCTACAGCCAATGACCGTCGCTGACTTATGACGCTCTGTATAGAAGCTCAAGCAAACTTCACCTCGACGTCGCGCCGGTCTTCTTCAGTTGCCTTGAACAGACCACGGGGCTGAAGGTTCATGAGGCCCGCGAGCATAGAGTCAGGAATTTGCTGGATGCGGATGTTGTACACGTTCACGTTGTCGTTAAAAAATTCCCGGCGGTCGGCTATCCGCTCTTCAAGCGCGGTGATGCGCTGCTCAAGATCGGTGAAGTCGGCATTGGCTTTCAGTTCAGGGTAGTTTTCCGCGACGGCGAACAGGCTTTTTAGCGCGCCGGTGAGCATATTATCCGCCTGCGCCTTTTGTTCCACCGTAGATGCTTGCTGGGTGGCGCTGCGGGCCTCGGTCACAAGCTGAAAGGTTTTCTGCTCGTATTGCATGTAGCCTTTGCATGTTTCGATCAGCTTGGGCAGCTCGTCGTGGCGCTCTTTCAAGAGCACGTCAATGTTGGCCCACGCTTTATCAACGTCATTTTTGAGACGGACGAGACTATTGTAAATGCTGATTGTATAGACAACCACGGCAATGATGATGAGCAGCACGATAAGCGTTGCCAGAGTACCCATATCCAAGCTCCTTTTGACGGTGACTTACGGAACGCGGTGCCGCGCGAGCCAAGTCGCCGCGCACGCCACCGCGAGCGTCGCGCCGCCCCAAACCATCAGCGTTGATTTCCAATTGAGGCTGTTTTCCAGTTCGGCGCCGCTTTTTGACGAAATGAGGTATGTCGTTTCGTTTTCGCCCTTCGCAATCAAGCTGTGGTCGTTTGCATCCGCTGGCTTCGGATTTTCCTTGCAAGTCCCCAGGATGTCATACTCCTGCCCCGGCAGGACGCAATATTCGGTGAAGCGATAGCGATTCGCTCCAGAGCCGCCCACGCCCTCAACATAAACAAAAAGATACTCGTCCGTGCCCGCCGCAAGAGTTCGAACGCGCTCGCCGTGCGCGCTGATGGATAAGGCGCTGAGGGCATCGGCCGAAGTTGAGACCATCTCAGACGAGGGAATCTCGTGGCGGCAATTTTCAGGCACGTCGAATTCCGCCTCTTCGGGATCGACGCGGATGCGGCCCGATGAATCCTGAAGATAAAACGCCGTGCCGCTTATGTCCGTCCTGTAATGCGACCATCCGCGCCGGTTGCCTTCTTGCCAGCGGTCGATTTTGATCTTATAGGCATAACATGGGGCGCCGCTGACTGGACTTGGGACCTTTGACTCGCCTGTTGCCAGGCCATGAATCTGAACCAGCCCCATCGCGGCGCTGCGCACCGGGATCACAGGAGTGTCCCGCACCAGCAGCGACTTCCGGTAGAGCAGAAATCCACGAACGAACAGGATTAGCCCGAACCCGAAGCCTACAATTAACCATCCTTCGATGCTGCCGTGATGGTAGCTCATGGGAAGAAGAACGAAAGCGAAGCCAGCATAGCGGAGCACAGCCCGTATGTCAATATAATATATATCTTTTTAGTAAACAGCCCTTCTCTGTCCCGATGTCATGCTGAGCCCTTCGCTCGTCATCCTGAGCCCTTCGGCTTCGCTCAGGGTAAACTCCGCGAAGGATCCCGGCATTTGGCTCAGGGTAAACTCCGCAAAGCATCTGCTGTTGAGCCGGTGGAAATCAAGAAAAAGCAGATCCTTCGCTACGCTCAGGATGACAGGCCAGTCATGTGTCACGTATCTGACTTACGCGACACTAATCAGCGGGCGGGTGAGATTGCTCAAACACTTTGCGCAGAAAATCTTCGGCGCTTTTCAAATTCTTGTGATGAGCGAAAATGGCGTCCACCGTCCGCTGGGCTTCGGAGCGTGAATAGCCAAGCTGTTCGAGGGCCTGGAGGGATTCGGCCTTCAGCTCGGAGGTGGATTCTTTTTCGAGGGAAAGGGGTTCTTCACGCGGCGCGAGGGCAAACTTCGCCATCTTACCGCGCAATTCCATGATGATGCGCTCGGAGGTTTTCGCTCCGATGAAGGGCAGGTCTTGCAGAAACAGCGCGTCGCCGCGCTCGATGGCCTGAGCGATATCGTTGACGGGGCGCACCAGGCACTTGAGCGCCTTCATGAAGCCCACGCCGGGGACGGTGGTAAAGGCCTCAAAGAACTCGCGGTCGAGCGGGTCCAGAAATCCGATCAGCCGCGGCGTGAGATGGCCGCCGCCGATTCCGCCGTCAATATAGTAAATCGTGTAGAGCGTCAGCGGATTGGGCCGCTCGCTTTCGGCCATGCGCCGGAGGCGCGAAGCGATGCCGGAGGGGACGAAAATTTCGTAGCAGAGCGCGTCCACCTTCAGCAGCAGCGCCGTGCGTTGGATGCGGTCATAGAGCACCTGGCCGGTGATTTCCGTGATCATGCCGGGCGGCCCCTTCCCTTCGCAACCGGCGCGCCGCGCGGTTGCCCAAAGCGCAAAGAATTCGCGTAGCAGAGCGCGGCGGCCAGGGCGTCCGCCACGTCGGGCGGGTGCGGCGTCCGTTCGAGCAGAAAAAGCTGGCGCACGGCCCGCTGCACTTGCTGCTTGCTGGCGTTGCCGTTGCCAGTGACGGATTGCTTGATGCGCTTTGCCGAGATGCTGGCGACCGGCACGCCCGCGAGTTGCGCCGCCAGGCAAATGACGCCGCGAGCGTGACTCATTAAAATCGAAGTTTTGGGATAGAAGGCGTGGCTGTAGAC
>DASZAA010000420.1:0-14706 GCA_035945615.1 Terriglobia bacterium | reverse complement strand
AAGTCTGGCTTAGCCGGTGAGCGGCGCTCGCCAGCGCAGGGCCGACCGCGCCCATCGTCCGGCTGCCGCGTTCATAATTACCTGCTCTCCCGTCTTGATGCTTGCCCGCAGCTTCCTTTAGATAACTGAATAATTCCTTGTTCGAAATTTGCGGGGTGGATTTCCATTGCGCGTGGATCGACGCAACAGCCTTTTGAGCAATTTCTTCGCTAGGCGCTGCGATACCCACAAAATCGCCATCGCGGACGACCGTCACGCCTGGCATGGCGCGCGCGGCGGCTGCATCAAGCGAGATCAATGTCGCGCCGAACGAAGGAGGGCGCAGCACCTTTCCGTAAAGCATCCCTGGCCGCTTCACGTCAGGACTGTACTGATGGCGGCCAGTTACAAAATCTACTCCATTAATTTTCGGCTGGGATGTCCCTGCCACGGTCCAATCAGCGGGCGGCTCAAGTGGATCATTTTCCATCACCGTTTTTGCCAAAGCCTGCCCCTTGGCGAGATCGGCATATTCAAGAACGCGGCCGCTCGCGGGATTGCGGACGGCTCCATCGCTCGCGGTCAGGACGGTCACCGGAACTTCCCATCGCTTGGCCGCCATCTCAATCATCGAATCGCGCGCGACAGATGCCACGCGGCGAAGTTGAGTTCCCATTTGCGGCGTGGTGCGGCTGCCGAAGGTGCCCATGTCGAATGGCGTCAACTTTGTGTCCGCCATCACCAGCCTGATCGAAGCTGCCGGCGAGCGCAATTCTTCGGCCACAGCTTGCGTGAGCGAAGTCCGGATGTTTTGTCCCATCTCAGCCTTACCGGTATAGACGGTGACCGCGCCAGTTTCGCCGATGTGCAGCCATGCCCCAATATTTTGCGGAA
Organism: Terriglobia bacterium; assembly: GCA_035945615.1. Lineage (GTDB taxonomy): Bacteria > Acidobacteriota > Terriglobia > UBA7540 > UBA7540 > RH2-MAG17b. The sequence continues at coordinate 13,833 of DASZAA010000420.1, read as the reverse complement.
GCTGCTCGCGCCCGAACCCAAAGCCGCGATCGCCGCCCGGCTCCCTGCTTTGGCCCCATGCCGCGTCTTTCAGCAACAAAAAGACGGCAACACCGCCGCCCATCATCCGGAAAAATTGTCTGCGATCCAAATCGAATTGATGCGCAGGCGATGCGGTAAACTCGTATCGCTCCGGCTCGATCACGATGGTGGGCGTCTTATCCATGCTGTATCCGGGAGCCGTGTCCTTAGGCTTTCCTCATCAATCCCGCCGCTCGATGGATCGCATCAACAATGCGCGGGTACGTTCCGCAGCGGCAGACGTTGCCCTCCATGAAGCGCACGATTTCTTCATCGGACGGATTGGGGTTTGAACGAAGAAGGGCTACCGAGGTTAGAATCATGCCGCCGGTGCAGTAGCCGCATTGCAAGGCCTGGGCGTCAAGAAAAGCCTGTTGGACGGGATGGAGACGGTTGTTTTGCTCCAGCCCCTCGATGGTTGTGATCTGCTTGCCCACGGCGGATGCCGCCGGCGTGATACAGGAACGGCGAGGTGCGCCATTAATCAACACCGTGCAGGCGCCGCACTGCCCTTCGCCGCAGCCATACTTTGGTCCCGTCAAGCCGACCTGTTCGCGCAGCGCGTGCAGCAGGCTTGTATCGGCTCCGGCACTTACCGTATGCCACTCACCGTTAATGCGAAGCTCGATGGTCTTTGCCATGGCCTACGCAGGGACAAGAGACACGGGTTAAGGGGCGAGCAAAAGGTCCTGGCAGCCGCTTTCATAGCTGTATCGCTTACTTCTCGCACCCGTCCCTTATCTTTGTCTATTTTACCATTCCCATGCTCCATTCGATTCCGTTGAGCATGAGCTTTTGGAACCAATCGGAATTCCACGTAGAGTCTTCGTGCCCAAGAGCGCAATAAAAGACGCGGCCCTTGCCGTCATGGCGCGTCCAGGCAAGCGGCCAGCCGTAAAACCGGTAATGGATGCTCGGCCTGTTCATGGGTACCGATTGAGGATCCAGGCGGAGCAATACGTGCGAGGTTTTGTATTGAAAGTCCGCCATCTGGTAAATTTCGTCGTACACATGGAACGACTTGCCAAGAAAGCCCGCAATCGGACTGCTTGGGTCCTCTACGTCCACCGTGACTTTCTGGTGCCAGGGGTGGTCGTTAAAATAAGCGTCGGCCAGCTCAAGATATGGCTCCCATTTGTAGAAGGTGTCTGTGGCGCTGTGCACGCCCACGAAGCCGTGCCCAGAGCGGACAAAGTTAATGAACGCCGCTTTCTCTGCATCCGTCATCGGCAGCTCGCCGGTGGTGTAGAACATGATGGCGTCGTAATGCTTCAGGTTTTCCGGCGTGAATACAGATACGTCCTGTGAGACGACGGTGTCAAACGCGCCGGACTTTTCTCCGATTTGCTTGATCACTTTCTCGCCAGTCGGGATGCTGGCGTGCTTGAAGCCCGCCGAAAGCGTAAAGAAAAGCAGATGGTGCTGCTTGTGCGGCTTGGCGTTGCCCGCGAGCGGAGCGATTAAAAACCCGGCTAAACCGAGCACGAGCGTAAGAGCGAGCAATTGATACAACTTGAGCTTTTGCGTGAGCGTCTCCTCTAAGAGTGTGGCAAGTGGTTATAGCAAGTTTACGACGGACCGCCTCCGCTATAATTTCTATCCGGCGTTGGATCATACACCGCGAAGCATTGCTTCTAGCCTTAAATGTCTGAAGGGGCAGCGCGGTTTCAACCTTTGGTTGCTTTTCGCGCTGCGGGCTGCGCGGCGAGCGCCTTGGTGATCTCACGGCAAAAGGCGGGCAAGTCCGTGGGCGTACGGGAGGTGATTAGGTTTCCATCCACCACTACTTCGCTATCCGCATAACTCGCGCCGGCGTGCACTAGGTCGTCCTTGATTGCCTTGAAACAGGTTGCCTTCTTCCCGCTCATAATGCCCGCCGAAGCGAGCACCCAGCCGGCATGGCAGATAGCCGCCACAATCTTACCCGACTCATACATCTCACGCACCAGATTGAGCACCCGCTGGTCCTGGCGCAAAGTGTCGGGCGCCCAACCGCCCGGAATAACGACTGCGTCATATTCGCCGGCGTGGACGTCCGCGATGGAGCGGTCCGCCACCACCGGATAGCCCTTCTTGCTGGCATAGGTTTTGCCTGCCTCGGCGCCGATAGCATGGGTCTCGGCGCTGTCCTCGCGAAAGCGCAAAAGGGGATACCAGACTTCCAATTCCTGATATTGATCAGCCACCAGGACCGCGATCCTTTTCCCTTTTAAATCCATAGCAGACTCCCATAAGCTCGTTTTTCACCGTTTAGTGTAGTCACTTGCCCGGATGCTTGCAATAGGCTTTCTGATTGACTCTACCGCCTTTTGAGAACACAATATCCCCACCGGTTCTCCCATAATCCTAAATCCTATCCTAGCCGGACCGGCGCCGGATTTTCAGGAGTGTGCGCTCCAATCTGACGACGTTCCCGGCATGGCGGAGGTTATATGGCAAGCGTTGCATTACAGGTGGGCGCGGATTCTCTTTCCACGGATCACATTGCCTTCAACGATTTGAGTAAGACGGCTCAGGATCTGAAGTTCGTCTTCGACGGCCAACTGAGCGCGCTTTTAAATCAACCCCTCTCTGCCGTACCGCACGGAACGCATTGCGGATTGGCGCTCGATGCCGGCAAGTCTTCCTGGACGCTCGCCGGGTCTCCCGCCACTTTTACGCTCGATCCCAAAGGGTCGGCCGCGGTGACGATTCACTCGCCCGCCAAGGCCCCGTTATTCTCCTACTACAAAGATTTTGGCAACACAGAGCCCGCATCCTGCCCGGGGAAACAAGATAGCATCTACGTGATCACTGAATTTCAATTTGGGATGACCGGCAACCTCACGGCGAAAGCGTCGACAGGAAGCTTTGGAATTACAACGGATGATAAAGGGTCGATAAGCTGCACAGTTCGCAATTATAAGGTGTTTCCGGTGAACACCCTTCTGCGCGATGCTTTGGTGGGAGCGCTCGCGGCGTTTACCTTGCCCCTTCATCGGGACACTCTTAATTCTCTCGGAGACGGTGACTGCATTTACTACGAATTTGACGGCTCTCTCAACGTCGGCTTTGGGGTGACGTACGGCATTGACACCTCGGCCGGCGGATACAGCCTTAGCGAGATTGGCGCCGTTTTCGAAAAGTTGAGCAATTTTTTTAATGTCTCAGTGTCACAGATTTTCATCGCGTCGGCCACCGTTGGCGCTTCGGCCAAATTTAATTGGAGTCGCAGATTTCAGTGTTTCCTCGAACGGAGCAAGCCCGATCCTGGCAAAGCCGGGACGGCCACGCTCCACCTGTCTCCTGGGACAACTTCACAGCGGGGGCTGCAGTTCTCAGCCGACGCAGGCATCAGCCCGCTTTCGTCTCCGCAGCTTTCCGCGAATGCAGACACGATAACCCAATGGATTCTGCAAAAAGCTTATGGCAATCCAAATCCTCAGCTAGGCGAAGCCCTTCAGTCTCTCCTGGACCAACTCAAAAAAGAAGTTCCGAAATACACAAGCGAGGCTAATAAATGGTTGGCCGGACTCTTTAAAAAGCTTGGAACAGAGGGAGAAATCTCGCTGGCGCTTCTCTTGCCCCACACAACCAACTTCCTCAGCGCCTTTACCTGGCATTTTGACCTGACCAACACAGCCTTTCCGCAAGCGTGGCAGGACGCGATCAACGGTGATTTCCTGGGAGCAATGGAGACGGGAGCAGTCACGCTCGATCCCGGTTCCGGCTTTGAGAAGGTGCATTACGACTCAACCCGGCTTACGCTCACCGTTTTTGGGCTTAATTATTTTCAATCGATCGATACGTATTTCACGAGGTCTACCATCCGCTATGCTGGCAATGGACAGTTCTTTCTCGAAACGGAAACGGGCAAGGTGGCCGCGACTCTCGACATCGGAAGCAAGTCGAGCACGGTCATCTATCTTGAAGGAAATGCCCAGGGTGCTGATGCCGGGGGTTCGATAGAGGCTTCAAAGATTCAGATACGGCTTCATGGGATTCTTTCCAGCACGAATGATAAAACCCAGACTGCCCGCTTGGGTGCGCTGCTCGGGTCGCTTGGGCCGTTGCTGCAGGAAGGGAGCGCGGATGTGACTTCGGCAGGCGCAATCTTCGATCATTTCTCGTCTCAGCCGGGAGTAAGCTCCCTGCACCTGATCTGTGATGCCTCTGCGCTGAGCCGGCTCCCCGCCGATGCGGTGAACTGGAGCGCCTATACGTGGGCTTCCGATAAAATCCCTAGCGACCCCGCGCAGTTTCTTAACAAATGGTTGGGCGGAAATCCGAATGGAAGCTTCTATAAAAGTTATTCTTCGTGGGCAGCGTTCAACCGGCTCATCAATGGTTATACCGACACCGATGGGAACCCGGATCCCAATCATCCAACCGACCGCGAAAACTATGGGAATGCTCAACCATCGCTGCTGACAAATTATTTCGGCGACGGGCTCAGCCTCATTGACACAAACCAACTCAACCTTTACTTCAGCGCCGGACAACAGTACATGAACTTGTGCGCCGACCTGAGCGCGACGGCGCGCCGCCTGGATCCCAATGCAACCGCGAATTGGGATCTCCTCACAGGAAGGCTTGCCCAGGTGGCGCAAGCCGACATCGACCCGTGGTTTGGCCCCACGGTTTTATTGGCTCTTGCCATGTCTTGTCAACCTATCCAGGCTACCGTATTGAATGAAAGGTTTGCGGATAATTCTGGTGCTATGACCATCTGTATTTCGTGAGCGGAAGATGATGTTGCCGGAGGGGATGCGCCTCGTCGGAATGCCGTCACACAACTTGACTGGCTAACCACTTCAGGTCAACCGGGCTGGCCGATTGGGTATTGCGGGGAAGCGACGGGGCAATGGCTAAAGCCTCATTGTGGTTCTCGAACCAAACCAGGAAAGACGCCTTGTCCGCGCCCGGCAACCGCTGCTGATCGATCCACGTGTAATACGCCCCCATATCCGAGTCAATCAATGATCCGGTCGGGTCAGGCTCCGGATTCATATTTTTTCCTGAGAGCATTTCGTTCATGGGGCGCTCGCGCTGGCGCGGCGCAAAATGCACGAAGACCGTCACCGGCTGAGCGCGCCGCAGAGCCTCGCGCGCGGTCCATTGCACGAAGGTGGTGCTGAAAATCTGCGTGCCGGAACCTTCCGTCAACACGCTGGTTTGAAAGCGGCTGAGCGCCATCTCGTCAGGCGCTCCGCTCAGGCCGATTTCTTCCGGGCGCATTTCGTGGAGCATCGTGCGAAGGGCTTCGGGTCCTGAGATGCCGCCATTGATTGCTTTCTCAATTTTCTTCAGCAAAGCAGCGCGAACCGGCTTGAGCGTGTTGTAAGAAACACAAGTGAGCGTTGCCTGATCAGACACAGACTCCGCGTCCGCCCCCTCGATATACCAATGGCCGTAGGGCATCGGGTGCGCCGCAGCCCTCGCCGCTACCGCCTCAAGCAGGGTTTGCGACGTTTCGCCCGATTTGACGTTGGTGAAATAAACACCGTGCGGGCGAAGCTTACGAAAGAGCGGATATTTGTTCTCCGTGACGCCTTGACCGACGACTACAATCGCGGCGCGCGGGATCGGCGGCGCTTCCTGAGGCAGCGCGGCGTCAACTGCTTGCACCAGCTTAATCGCCGCCGCGCGGAAGGAGTCAATCTGATGCGTGGACCAGAGGTACGCCGCCAGCTGCTCGGAAAATCTGCCCGGATCGTTCACCCAATCCATCCGGCCAAGATCGGGCGAGAGGTTGAGCTGCGCAAAGCCGGACACCGCCTGTTCAAGCTGGGCGGGAGAGAGCGAGGCGAGGTAAGTGAATTGGCGGTCTATATCCTTGCGTTCGGTGGGGAAACGCCAGTCATATTCGCGCACTTGCTGCAGCAGAAGCGGCGCGAAGCTAAGGGGTAATTGACGCAGAAGGTTAAGCTGCTTGACCGCGAGCTGCCTTGCTTCGGGCGGGTAGCGGTTAAATTGCGCGGCTTCAAGCTGGTTGGGCAGCATTAGGAGACCTCTGGCAGCGGCTTGCCTTGCCCTGTGCGCGGGGAAAAACCAAGAAGCGCGCCGATTGTCGGCACCAGATCGACCGACTGCGCCTGCCTGTCTACGACCGTATTTTCCCGGATTCCCGGTCCCATTGCCATCATCCACGTCGTGCGGGAGAGCGCATCACCGGTGCGATGGTGCTGAAATCCGTTCCCTGCGGGGTCCATGTCCGAATCTCTGCCGAAATCCGGCAGGATAAATAAGGTGGTCTTGCTGGCATACTCGGGTTCGCTCTGAATCATCTTCCAGATTTCGCCGCACAGCCGGTCGGTGCGCTGGATGCCCGCGATATAGAGCGAATACGATCCAGAGTGCGCTACGTCCATATCGTGCAGGGTGATCCACAGCAGGCTGGGGGCAATCTGCCGCATCAATTGCTGGACCACGTAAACGGAAAGCTCATCCGGGCTGGCCAGGGTTTTCGCGTGAGCGGTGAAATCCGCCACCGAAAGCTTGAGCAGTTCGGCAAATTGGTGAAGATTCATCTGGTCGCCGCTGAGTTTGGGAGCGTACAGCGGGGTTTCGTAATTGTCTTGCAGCAGATGCTCGTATTCAGTGGTTGTGGTGGCGGAAAGAGCATCCGCCAGGAGGCGCTTGGGAAGGATCACGCCGGCTGAGTAGTCCGGTCCAAAGGCGCGCGCATCGCTGCCGCCGATGCGGTTGAAACCGTTGCTCGGCGCCACCACCCAGGCATCATGGGCGGGACGGTTCAAATCTTTGCGGAAATATTCGAAAACTGTAGGATGGTCGGGAGGCACGGCGGCAAAATTATCGAAAGTCTCATAGACGCCTGTCGCCAAACTCGCCGTCGCCACATAATGCCCTAGGATGCCGCGATTGACCACCTGAGTAAAAAATGTTGATTGCGGAATGAGTTCGTTCAGGAGATGAGGGATGTTTTCCTGTCCCTCCGGCATGAAGGTCTCTTCATCGCGGGAACCTCCGCCGAATGTGACCACAACCACTTTCCGGTTGCTTGGCCGCTGCGCCGCCAAGGCTCGAAGGGGAGCAAAGCCAAAGAGGGCGCTTCCTGCTGTCGCACCGGTCGCCACGCGAAGAAAGTCGCGGCGGCTCAGGGAGATTTGCCGGGCCGCTTCCTGGGGATTCCTAAGATCAATTCCGAACGGCTGGCGCATGAGCGGAATTCTCCTCCAAAGGGCATAGCCCTCTTTTCGCTAGGCTAACACACGCGGAAGCGAGACGACAATGATAAAGGTGCCACGAGACCGTATTCAGGTGTATATTTGCTGTTCTCAGGCGATGCGAGAACAATCCAGGAGGCGGCTAAAAGAGGTGAACGCAAATCGATTGGGTGTAATAACCTTAATCTTCGCAGGACTTCTGTTTACCCCAGCTCATTCATTCGGGCAGACCCTCAAAACCACAGCAAAGCTGGACAGATCCCCCATTGCTTGGGAAGTGCCTCCTGCATGGCGGAAAGCCTTAAGTCTCCCCCCCGATTTATACACTAGCGCCTCGAACGGGCAAGCGGCATTGGCGAATTCGGACGATGATGCGGAGCAGTCTCCAGACGCTGTAAGAGAGCTTTTACTGCAAGACGAGGCTTTTTCGCTGAATGATCCGTTGGGCGCCGCTCAGCAGCAGACCGCGCCTCCGCAGGGGAATGAGCCCTCGCTTGAGGGCTTGGGATTTCCGGCCAGCGCGATCCATGGAAACGCCAAGGAGCAGGCGCTGCTCAATAAGCGGTCGCACATGTTGCAGATTCATCAAAAGCTGGGCTTAATCACCGCCATTCCGATGGTGGCCGCGATCTTTACAGGTCCTGGCGCCAAAGGCCATCACGGGTTGCCCGGCAGTCCTACGAGCCGTGATGTTCACGCGGGACTGGGCATTTTAACCACAGGCTTGTATTTCTCGAGCGCCTACTTCGCCATCCGTGCTCCCAAAGTTCCCGGAACAAAGTCCTACGGTTTGATCCGCCTCCACAAGGCCATGGCATGGATCCATGGGCCGGGCATGATCATAACCCCTATCCTCGGGTCAATTGCATTCAGCCAGCTCAGCAACGGGGAACGGGTGCATGGGATTGCCAAATACCATGCCTGGGCCGCGTATACGACCGCCGCGGCGTATGGCGTTGCGATTCTGTCTGTCACGTTCAAATAGATTCTTGCGAGGTGTAATGATAAAAAAAGTGTTTCTGGTGCTCCTGGTCTGCGCCCTTCCCCTGCTTGCCCAGGCAGGAAGTCAATGGACGCTGGAACAATCCACGCTTACATACCACATCTCTCATCCGTTGCATGAAGCGGATGGGATGACTCACGCGGCTCGGGGCAAAGGAATCTGTCAGGGAGGCGAGTGCAATTTTCTGGTTGCCGCGCCCGTCAAAACGTTCGACACGGGAAACAGTAACCGCGACCTTCACATGCTGGAGGTGGTGCGTGGAGGCGAATTCCCCATGGTCTCCGTGCGCTTCCACCTGCCGGAATCAGAACTCACATCGGCGACAATTCACGCCGACCTGAAAATTCAGTTTGCAGGCAAGACCGTGGAATATCATCAGGTCCCGTTCAAGCGGCAGGCCAAGGGAAGTGAGATCCAGGTTATGGGCATCATTCCGATGAAACTCTCCGACTTCAATATCAAACCCCCTTCGCTTCTGGATATGCCTATTAAAAACGATGTTCCTGTGCGTGTCGATACGCTATGGCGCGAGCAATGACGCGGCTAGTCGACCGCTTATGAGTCCAACCACGTTTTGTGTATTTCCCAGCGGACTACGCCTGACCTTTGCCACCCGTACAAAATCACAACTCTACCTCGGAGGCTATTCATGTACAAGAAATGGAGCATTTTGGTTTCAATCACTTTTTCCCTGCTGGCGGCTGCCACGCCTGCGTGGCCGCAATTAGTGCAGGAATTTAACCCAGTGCAAGCGTCGTGCTGCCGCGACCAGATGGCGAAGACCGTCGCTACCAGGCTGGACGATTGGAATCAAATTGCCCGCTATCACGCCGACGATGAACGGCTGGAAAGCGCGCCAGCCGAAACGGGGCGGGTGGTGTTCATGGGGGATTCGATTACCGATTTCTGGCCGCTCGCCCAATCCTTTCCTGGAAAGCCTTACGTCAACCGGGGCATCAGCGGTCAGATTACCACGCAAATGCTTACGCGCATTTTTCCTGATGTTATCGACCTGAAACCCGCAGCGGTGATCATTCTGGCTGGCACGAATGATATTGCGGGCAATTTCGGTCCAGAAACGGTTCGAATGGTGGAGGAAAATATTGAAGCCATGACTGAGCTTGCGCAGAAGAACAACATCAAGGTGATTCTGTGTTTGCTCACACCGGTGAGCGATTACACGGCGCACAAACAGACCACCAACCGGCCGCCCTCGGACATTTTGGAACTAAATCGCTGGATCCGGAACTATGCTGAAAAGGCGCATGTTGGCTTCGCCGACTACTACGCCGTGACGGTCGATGCTCAGGGGATGTTCCGCCAAGGTTATTCCAACGATGGGCTTCATCCCAATGCCCGAGGTTATCAACTGCTCGCGCCCGTCGCCGAAGCTGCGATTGAGAAGGCGCTGGGAGAGTAACAACGGAGGGCGTTCATCTGCACATGCTTACTCCGGCAGCACGTTCATATACCAGAGCGCGAGGACGCCAATGTAAGCCAACGAAATTGCGAGGCAAATCCAGAACGTTTTGCCCAGAAATCGCTCCCTGATTTCCCGTCGCCAGGCGTGCAAGCTGCGAAAGCACAAGATCGCCGCGGCAATCCAAGCCAGCACGTTCAGCGGCTTATCGAGTGGGAGATTGGAGGTTCCACGGAAGAAATTGAAGACAATGTGGAAGTCGTACAGGAATGTGCCAGCGAAAATCTCCACCGCGTACCATAGCGGCGGACAAACCATTCCAAGCATGGCACTATAGCGGTTTTCGTTATAGTAGACCAGAGCGGCTATAGCGATGAAAATCGTGGATTGGGCCGCGTCCAGGTTGAAAAGCTGCGGCTGAAAGTACGAGCCGGCGAGGATCAGGAGCGCCGTGGCAAAAGATAGAGCGAATATTCCGCGATCAGCCGCACGCGCTACTCCAAGATGAAAAAGCGGCGGATGTAATCCGCCGCTTTCGTTCAAGCCTTGTCGCTGGGACTTCCTATTATCGCCTCCCGCCACCACCATGCGACCCGCCTCCGCCACGCGATCCTCCCCCGCCGCCACGAGAGAAGCCACCACCGCCGCCTCCTCGCGAGTAGCTTCCGCCCCCACCCCGTGAAGAGCCGCCACCGTTCGAGTAGCTGCGAGACGAATTGCCGCGCGAGGGAGCGCTCTGATACCCGTGTCCCCAAGAGCCTTGGTAGTTCGAGTAACCCGAAGACCGGCCCGTGACGATGGGCCGATTTAGATTGAGCGCCGGCTTCCCACTGCCTGAGTAATCCCGCCAGCTGCTTGACGGGGTGAAGTTCCGGCCGCCACTGGACTGTTCACGCGGCGCTGAATATCCCGAAGAGGCCGCTGGGCGCGAGCTGAATCGCTGCCAGCTACCCTGATTCTGGCTGCCCCTTTGGCCATTCTGAAAAGAGGATGGCCCAGAGGAGTTGCGTTCGAAGTTTCGTGAGGACGCCGAGCTTCCACCCCGATTCATAGAATTATTCGGCGAACTGGAGAAATTCCTCCAGTTTGACCGGCTTGCCGGTCCCTGAGACCGCTGAGAATTGAACACCCGGCTGTCATTGTTATAAAACGGCGTGCGGCCTCCGGATTGCTGCCCATTCGTTTGCGGCCTTGCAGAATATGAGCCGCGCCCCGCTCCAGAGGTCGGCGTGCCAAACCGCCGCCAGCCGTTATTCGTCTGGCTCGTGGTGGCCCGGTTTTGTGCGTTACCAAAGGATGTTCCCCGGCCTTGCGCCCCGTTTGCCCTGCTGGCTGAACCTGGCGAGGCTTGGTTGAAGCGCCCGCCATTGAAATTGTTGTCCCGCGCAAGCGACTGCATCCTTGCCGCTTGCTGGCCGAACGGCTCGACGCGCGCCGTAGACTGACGGGTGGAGAAAATCCGCCGGTTAGCCACGGATGCCGAGGGCAGGCTGGCGCGGTTCGCAGTGCGACCGCTCGCGCTCAGGCTGACCCGGGTAGGCACAAGAGGGACGCGCCCGGAAACGAAGGACGCCTGCCGGAAGCTGGCCTCACTCACGCCTCTCATCCGGCCTGAGCCGGCAACGCCAGTGCCAAAGCGGTCGGCGCGCTCGCTCACAATCGCTTCACGGATTCTCGGATTGCTCAAGGCGCCCCGATAGTTTGAATAAACCGGACGCCCCCTTCCTGCGAGCGCCCCCATGTAAGGCATCCCGTTGTGAATGTTTCGGAAGTTGGTGATATGGGTCACGCCTATCCTGCGGTAGCCAAATCCGCCCCGGCCATACCATGGGAAGAAGGGGTCGCAGGGGCCAACCGGCAGCCAACCCACCCTGCCGAAGCCAAAGCCGACGCCGACCCCGAAGTGGAACCCGCCTGCTCCGAAGCCAAAGAACGAGACGTAGGCCGGCGCCCAGATCGGGCGGTAGAACGGCGTGACGGGTCCAGGCCACCACGCCCATGAGCCGCCATAGTTGAACCAGCGTCCATAATGATAGGGCGCCCAGCCCCACGGCTCATAGGAAGCCCAAGTCCATCCATAATAGGGCTCCCATGTCCAGCGGCCGGCGCTATAAGGAGTCCATCCGGCATCGATGTACGGCGTCCAGCACCAGTCGTAGCCAGGGACGTATTCCCAACGCCCGTAGTTGTCGAGGTCGGCGGTGCCGGTGTAGTAGGGATTGTCGTGCTGCCAGCTCTTGGCATCCTCGATCTGGTGGTTACGCTCGTCATTCCACTTGTCCCAGTCGTCGTTATTGGCCGCCTCGGTTACCTGGTACTGCGGGTTCTCGTTGCCTTCGACCATCATCATTCTACCCTCATCGAGCTCGGCGCTACCTTGCTGCGTTGAAATTTGGGCTTTGCCGCGCCGCACGGTGACGCGGGTTTCCGATTGCGAATCTACTTCAATGCGGTAAACGCCAGGCTCGGTGGGATGCACAGCCACATTAGGCGTGTCGATTTCTACTTGCGAATTGCCGCCCTTGAGCACGGTATAGTCCACCAGCCCTTGCGAGACCTGCACCTGAATTTGCCCGTTTGAGAGGTCGGTGATTTTCGCGTCGGTTTGGCCTGCAAGGCGCAGGATGTCAGCGTAATCAAGCTGTACTTCGGCGCGGGAGTTTTCAGCGGTCGAAACGCTGTCGCCAGCTTCAAGGGGCGTATTCACCGTGGCAGCGGACCAATCGCTGGTGTCGCCCCGTTGCGTCGACACGTTGCCATCGATCACGCTCACGCGCGCCACACCCGGCGCCGCTTGATTGTCGTTATCCTGAGCCTTCGTTATAGGTACGATTGCCAAGACAGTTGCAAATATGAAAAGTGTCATCCAACGCCATGTTTTCATGTTACATCTCCCGGGGACCCAATACTCGCCAACTTCCACTAATCCCAGCCTGAGTAAAGCACATTGGATGCCACAAATGTTCATGGTGCGTGTCAAACAACAGCCCTATTTTAAATAAGTTGTGCTGTTATCGTGGACGCCAACCGCTAGAGGGTATATCAACGCTGGCCCATTTCAGCCACTTGCCGCTTCAATTCCACCGGAAACCGGGCGGCCGAGGCATTTCCTTGACAGTAATCGCGGCGAAGCCTAAATTACTCTATGATCTAGCGGTTGCCGTGATCGTGCCCGCTTCCTGAACTCCATGACAAAGACGAAAATACGGGTTTCGCTCCTCATCACCTGCCTGGGCGACCAGTTCTTTCCCAATGTCGGCGAGTGCGTGGTCAGAGTGCTTGAGCGGCTGGGGGTGGAAGTTGTTTTCAATCCCGCCCAGACGTGCTGCGGCCAACCTGCCTTCAACACCGGCTATACGGATGAGGCGCGCGAGGTCGCTTCGCGGACGCTCGACCTGTTCGACGACGCCGAATACGTGGTCACGCCCTCCGGCTCCTGCTCGACCATGATCCGCGTGTTTTATCCAGAACTCTTTGCGCACGACGCCGCCCGCCTAGCCAAGGCGCGGCAGCTTGGCTCGAAGTTGTATGAATTTTCCGAATTCCTAGGGAAGGTGCTGAGGGTGGAAGACGTAGGATCCACATTCCGGCGCCGCGTGGCCTACCATGACTCCTGCCACTTGCTAAGAGAGCTTGGCATTGCAGAAGAACCCCGTCGGCTGCTGCGCGCCGTGCGCGGTCTCGACCTGGTCGAAATGCAGGATAACAAACTCTGCTGTGGCTTTGGTGGAACCTTTTCGGTGAAATTTCCGGAGGTCTCGGCGGCGATGGGCCACGACAAACTTCAGGCCGCCGCGAGCGCCGGGGCCGAAGTGCTGGTGGCGAACGATTCGGGATGTCTGATCCACCTGGCTGGCCTCATCCATCGCCAAGGGCTGCCGCTCAAGACCATGCACTTAGCCGAAATCCTGGCGCAACAAGAAACATAGCGATGCCGGAAACTGGGATTCACAGTTCGGAGATTCATGAGCGTGCTGCCCGGACGCTCGCCGACGCCCGCCTTCAAGACGCCTACAGCTCCTCCACGCTTCGCCTCTACAATGGCCGCATCCGCGCGGCGGGTGCGATGCCAGGTTTCGAGCGGCTCCGCGACCGGGCCCGCGCGCTCAAGCGCGAGGTCATCGAGCATTTGGACCAATACCTGGCTGAGTTCGCGGATAATGTCGAGCGGCGCGGCGGCAAGG
>DASZAA010000419.1:0-12464 GCA_035945615.1 Terriglobia bacterium | reverse complement strand
TACGGAGTTTTTCAACAAACCGTTAAGCAAACATTACCGCAGGAAGGCATTCAGTTCGTCGCGCAGAACTTTAACCCGTTCCCTAAATCCGGTTTCAGGCTTTGTCTCTTGTGGTTTTTTTTGTAAGTCTTCCAAGGAAAGCCTTGGACTGAGCCAGGGGGTTTGGGGAGCTTGCTGGCCATCGTAAAAAAGCTTATAAAGAGGCACGTTCAAGGCTTCGGCGAGAGATTCCAGCGTCTGGCAGCAAGGGATTTTCTCCCCCGCCTCCAATTTGTCCAGCGACGATAGGGAAAGGCCGGCGCGTTCGGCAAGCTCGGATTGAGACATATCTTTATGAATGCGGATTTCTTGCAGACGTTCAACGAAGGGCATGAGTATTCCTCCTTGGGATTCTGTTTTCCCCCGCCCCGCGTCGCTTCAGCATTTTTCGTAAAACCAATGCTGGATGTACTATATCATGAGTTAATGGCTCAGTGATAATTTTATCGAGGGTTCGCTCAATTTTTCTCACTATGAATCACATGATTCTCGCCCGATGACCTCGCAGTAGAAGTTTGACAGTTCCGGGAGGCAACACTGAAATGCCCCTCACCCGGCTCGCGGAGTTTACCCTGAGCGAAGCCGAAGGGCTCAGAATGACAAGCGAAGTGCTCGCCACCCTCTCCCCGCTTGCGGGGAGAGGGTGCCCGACGTAGGAGGGCGGGTGAGGGGTTTTGCCTCAAGCATGATTTTTGCAGTGCGTGAAGGTAACGGCCAGGCCCCTTTGAGGGGCCGCCCATTCTAAAGCCCCGCCTCTGCCGGGGGATATTTACTCAGATCCTTCTCCCGAAAAATTCTGTAGACGAAGCCAACTCACTCCTGCCATCCTTTTGATTGGGACTCTATGGACCGTTTTTTGCTGGGATTTTGTTTCTGAGCAGCACAAGCTGGCGGCCGCGCGGTGCATCCGGAGATGGAGAGAGTTCAAAGACAAAAAAGCGTCCCATTTATCCCGTATGTCTCAAAAGTCTCAGAGTGGCGTGCTAGGCTTTTTGTAGCGCAGACCTCCGTATTTGAGGTCTGCGGTTTTTTTGTGCATTCAAAGACCGCAGACCGCAAAGGCGGCGGTCTGCGCTACGCGGCTGCCGCTACAAAACGGGCTGGACGCGCGCCAGCAGGAGGTCTCACAAACCATGCTCGTGTGCTGTCCCCGAAGAACGCTAACAAAGCTCCCATCTGTCACCCTGAGCGGAGCGAAGGGTCTCGGTATTTATTTTCAAAGAAATACGGAGATGCTTCGCGGAGTTTACCCTGAGCCAAGCCGAAGGGCTAAGGATGACGAACGAAGGGCTCAGCATGACAATGGGCCGTTAGTGCGCATGAATTATTGCAGTAAGCCATTGAACCAAAGCGCGGTTAAAGGCGAAAAGAGAGCAAAAACACAAAAAAGGATTGTTTTACTTTTTTGCAAGTTATAGAAACTAAAGGAAGATTAGAAGAGCAAAGCGGAGCAAACCGGACGGAAAAACGGGCAAAATCGATGCAATGAATTGAATGCAAAGGAATTAGAGCGATTCTGACAACAAACCGGAGCATTTGCAACAAAACAAAGGAGATGCGAGAGCCGATCCGGTTCGTAACGGCTTTTTGGGGTCAAAAACGGCAGTTTTGCCGAATGCGAAAGGGCACGGCTTTAACCGATTGCTGAGAAACCCGGTTGCCCTGTCATTCTGAGCGCAGCGAAGAATCTGCTTCTATGTAAAATCAGTAACTTCCAAGATTCTTCGTCGCCTTCGGCTCCTCAGAATGACATGGTTACGGAGTTTTTCAGCAACCTGTTTAAGCCGTGCCACCGGCAGTCCGTCATAGATTTGGTTTTCGCGCGCCGGTGCGGCTTGCGCACCGGCGCGCGACGAAGAAATCCTTTACGACCCTGTTTCGGCACGACTTGAAGTCGTGCCCTTTCGCAGTTGTAGCGGCGGCGTCCTCGCCGCCGGTTCTCCTCGTTGCCAGGGGGTCGGACCTTCAGGTCCGTTAAGATCAGGAATTAGCCGGAGGTTGCCGATGACAGAAAAACATCCCTATACGCGCTGGTCTGAGGATGACCGGCGGGCATTCCCCCGCGCCGGCATATCGGGCGAGGTGGCGCTGCAGTGCGCAGGCCGCGAGTATATTTTGACCGCGCGTGATGTGAGTGTAGGAGGTGTTGGGTTGGAACCGGCGGCGGGGATCGAAGCTCCGCTCGAGGGTTCGCTCGAATTTCAGGAGATGCCCGTGGCGTGCCGCTGCCGGGTAGTTTACTCCATTGAAGGGAAAGGGCTTGGAATCGAATTTCTTGACCTCAGCGAGGAGTCGCGTCTTGCGCTCAAAAATTTTGTGGACGAGGCCAACTAAGTCCTGCCATCCTTCTTTTCTTAAGCCTCTTTTTGGGAGGAACCTCATGAAAGTTTTGATTGCTTACCTTTGCACTCTTAGTGTTATCGCCGTAACGCTCAGCGGCGGCGTGGCGCGTGCGGACAGCCGGATATCCCAACCTAGTACGCCTGCGGCCGTTCCTCAATCTGACTCTCAGGCCCCGCCGCAGGCAGCATCGCAGAATAACAATCAGGGCAAAAGCTTGCTGATGAAGATTTACATGGCCGCAGCGCGCATTCACGATCTTCTGGATGTGGCTCAAGGCGCAAACTGGAAGATGACGGATGCCGAGCGCAGCCAGTTTCAGCAGGAAGTAAAATCGGTGGAGGACCAGTTTCAGACGCTCGAAAAATCGCGTTATCAGTTTTATTACCATCCAGACGACGCGGACGCCGCCGGAAAAACGCTTGAGAGCCTTCGCGCGGTGATCCCACAAGTCGGACAAATTGCCAAGGACGCCCGGCAGTACGGTGGCAATGCCGTCGCGCCCCTCGAGCAGTCTTTGAGCGAACTTTCTGTTCTGCGGGATAATCTAGCCTCTTACCTGACAACCCAGTTCCCTGGCAAATTTCCACCCCAAACAGAGGCTTCTGCGCCTCCTTCTCCAGCCGCCGCGCCCGAGCAAGGCCAGCCCGGCGCGGTGACCTCCGGACAAGCCCAAGCGGCCCAGCCACCCCAACCGGCGGAACAAAATGAACAGTCTAAAAAGGCCGTGCAAACCCAAGAACCCCAACAAGCTCAGTCGGCCACGGCCGCTGCGCCTCCGGCTCAGCCCGCAGTAACACCCACGACTCAAGCGCCGGCCGCTAATCCTCCTGCGTCCGCGGCAGCCGGCACCCCATCTACGCCGCCACAAACTCCCGCAACTTCAGCAAGTCCTGTCGAGGCGGTGCCGCCGCAACCGGAGCAAGTGAAGACGCTCTTGCGCAACGTCTACCTCACCGACGCGCGCGTAAGTGATTTGCTGGGCCTATTGCAGCCTGACAAGTGGAAGATGCCGGATTCTGAACGGGCGCTTTTCAACGAGCGTCTTCAGTCGGTGAAAAACCAGCTCACGACAGTCGAAAAGTGGCGCTATCAATTCCTCTATAACATCGACAAGACGGACTTGGGGCAGAATACGGTATCCGCGCTGGCCGATCTTGTGCCGGGCATTCTCGGAGTCGAAACGACGGTTACCCAATACGAAGGGCAGGCAGCGGGTTCGCAATTCGCTCAAGCCGCCAGACAGCTTGCCGCTTCGCGGAACACGCTCGCAAGCTATGTGACGTATGTTGAGGCAAAGGCGCAGAAGGAGCTTGCCGCCCCGCCGTCCCAGGTCCCTCCCGGCCAGAAAGGGCTCGAGACCGAGCGCGTGAATGTCGCGCCCATGGCCCCGCCCGTCTCCACGCTGGCGGTTGAGCCGCCGCCGCTGACGCCCGGCCAGGTGAAATCCATTCTCTATAAGGTATACATCTCGGAATTCCGCATCAGGGATTTGCTAAGCCAGGAGCATCCAGATCAATGGAAAGGCGCGTCGCCGGCGGAGCGCACGATGGCCGTCCAGGCCCGCGCCGCGCTGGCTTCCAATCTCGACGAGCTTGAAAAGTGGCGGGCGCTCTTCAGCGATCACCCTGGAAGTATGTATGACGCATTCCAGACCTACCGCAGCGTGAACGCGCTTTTCCATCCGCTTCGCGTATTTGGGAGCGAGGCGGGCAAATATGAAAATGAAAACATGGCGGATGACTATGCCCGGCGGGAGACCGATATGGAGGCTCAGTTGAACGGGCTGATCCCCTATATCAGCTTTATCCTGCAACATCAGGACCGTAACCTAGAGATGTTTCAGACGGACCTTGCGGGTTGCCAGACCCAATTGGGATACGCCATGCACAGCCAGGTGCACACGTCGCAGCCGATGAAGAACATTGTGCCGGTATTCCAAGGCCGCCGGCGAAGCCGCAAGGGCAAAACGGACAAGAAGGATGATGCCGAAAAGAAAGCCAAAAGCGAAAAGCGGTAGGTTGGCGCGGCTGTCCCTTAGCCTGGATCGTTCATGAAGCGCGGGTCTTCGGACAGGGGACGGGGTTTTAACCCCGTCGTTAGACAGGTTCAACTGAATTCCTATGTTTCGCGCTACGGGCGGCTTGATCGATCAAGCCGCCCGTAGCGCGAAACGAGAAAATATCGAGGTTCGCGTGTTTGGCGGGGTTGAAACCCCACCCCAACAATGACAGTCGTTTCATGAATAGTTTGGGTTAGAGGCTTTGGCCGGTAGCCAGAGAATAGCAAGGGGGAAACACTATAACTCCTCTCCATGATATTAACCATTTAGCTCCCTTACAAACGGAGTAACTTGAACGGGTCTGCTATTGCGTGGCGAAAGCGTTTGGCTATGCTTAGTAGATAAGGCAAGCGCGCGGCCTATGAGATTCTCTTATTCATGGTCGCCGCACGCGATGTTTGGCCGCCAGTTCAAGACAACGAACTGCCTTGAGGAACGGTTAAAACCGCGCCTTTTCGCAGCGCGCCTAGTTAGTGAATGACCAGCCTAGAAAGGGGGAGAAATACTTTTGCCACAATCCAGAAGCGTTGCGATTCGCGCTCCGCGCTTTCCGGTGGAAATGATTATCCGTCTTCGCCGCGCTGGCGAGCAGGAATGGCACGAAGGCAGGACTGAGAACGCAAGCCGCTCCGGAGTTTTGTTACGGTGCAAGCTCCGGATGGAGATCGAGGCGCCGGTGGAAATGGGTTTCATCCTCCCGGCGGAAATCTTAGGCAGCCGTTGCGCGGAAGTAGAATGCCGTGGCGTAGTCGCCCGAGTGGAGCCGAACGGCCGGCGCGAATCCAGAGTTGCGGTGACCATTGCGGATTACAGATTCGTGCGGGAAGCGGCGCGAGCCAAGGCGGCGATGTCTATTTGACAACGCCCCGTGCAATTTGTGCGTCATATACCCGGGATGGCGCAACTAACGGTTTCTCTGTTCGACCTGCATGCTGAAGTTAGAAGCACATTTTGACTTAAGAGAGGGAACACTCGTGCCAGTAGACATTCAATATTTAAAGCAAATCGTGGTTGGCATGGCTATTCTAGTGGTTGGTTTATGTGCCGCAGTGCAGCCGTCCAAGGCTGATGTTGTGGCCAGCAATTTTACTGCAAGCGATGCATTCATACAATTTTATCCGGTGGGAGGCGTCAATTCCGGCGTTTCTGAAGCTATCGGCGTTTCTTTTACCGTTCCGAGCCAGAATTACACGTTTGAGGACGCGCAGCTCGTCCTGCTGCTCAATTCCGGGCAGAACACTGTCGACATTAACCTGCAGACAGACAACTCAGGCATGCCCAGTGGAAATATACTTGAGACCATCCAATTAAACAACGCGCTGACGGTCTCGCCGGGAGTCATTACATTCACGTCAAGCTCGAACCCGGTGCTTGCCGCGCTACAAACGTACTGGCTTGTCGCGTACTTCCCATCTCCCCTCACCAACGCGGGTTGGGTGGCGAATATAGAAGGTGACAATTCAAGCCCAGCGGGAAATCTTGCTTTCAATACCGCAGATAGCGCCACTGGGCCTTGGTCGAGTGCAGTCTCAGGCCTGCCAAGACCGGCCTTCGAAATTGACGGCTCGCCCGGAGGCGTCGTCCCGCCACCGCCCCCCGTCGTTCCTGAGCCGGCTTCGTTGGTTTTGTTTGGAACCGGGGTCGCGGCGCTGGGCCTTGTGGCCTTCTGGAAAAGCAGGCGCGACACTGCAGCGAGTTAGGATTCTTCGTCGTATAGGGGTTGGAGAGGCGGCCAATTGCAGACTTCGGCCGCCTGTAAATAGTAAAAACGGTAGCGAGACGCCGCTAAAGAATGGGGGCTTACTCTACCTCTTGCATGGCGCGGACGTTGAACGCAGATGCTCCTGGGAATTCCGCCACCGGTCCCAGTTCCTCTTCAATCCTCAGTAACTGATTGTATTTCGCTACCCGGTCCGTCCGGCTGGCTGAGCCCGTCTTGATTTGGCCGGTGCGCAAGCCCACCACAAAGTCGGCGATAAACGTGTCCTCCGTTTCCCCCGACCGGTGTGACACCACGGTGGTGTATCCATGCCGGTGCGCGAGCTCGATGGCGGCCATAGTTTCAGAAACAGTGCCAATCTGATTCAGCTTAATGAGGATGGAGTTGGCTGCGCCTTGCTCAATGCCGTGTTCAAGGCGTTCGGTGTTGGTGACGAAGAGATCATCGCCCACTAATTGAACCTTATCGCCGAGTTCAGCAGTTAAATCCTTCCAGCCATCCCAGTCGTCTTGGGCCAGCCCGTCTTCAATGGAAACGATGGGATATTGGCGAACCCAGTCCGCGTAGAGCTTGATCATATCGTCGGCGGACTTCTTGGATTGATCGGACTTGAAGAACACGTACTTCCCGTTGTTGTACATTTCGCTCGATGCGGGATCAAGCGCGATGGCAATATCATGCCCGGCGGAGTAACCGGCGCCGTCGATGGCCTCGAGGATTAACTCAATGGCTTCCTTATTGGATTTAAGGCTGGGCGCAAAACCGCCTTCGTCGCCTACCGCGGTCTGGTAGCCCTGCTCCTTCAAGACCTTCTTCAGCGTGTGGAAGGTCTCAACGCCCATGCGCAGCGCATGCGAAAAGCTCTCCGCGCCCACGGGCATAATCATGAATTCCTGAAAGTCCACAGTGTTGTCGGCATGAGCGCCGCCGTTCAGGATGTTCATCATGGGTACTGGCATCCGGCGCGCCTGCAAGCCTCCGAGGTAGCGGTAGAGCGGCATCCGGGCCGAGCTTGCAGCAGCGCGGCAGACGGCCATCGAAACCGCCAGGATGGCGTTTGCGCCCAGCTTGCCTTTGTTGGCGGTGCCGTCGAGATCAATGAGGAACTTATCGATTTCGGATTGGTCGTTTGCGTCGTGGCCACCCAGCTCGCGCGCGATCATTCCGTTGATGTTTTCCACCGCGTTGAGCACGCCCTTTCCCTGATACCGCTGCTTATCTCCATCGCGCAGCTCAATAGCCTCGTGTTCCCCGGTTGAGGCGCCCGAGGGCACCGCGGCCCGGCCGAATGCCCCGTCGCGCAGATGAATCTCCGCCTCCACCGTAGGGTTGCCGCGGGAGTCGAGAATCTCTCTTCCTAAAATCAAATCAATAGCCGCCAAGTGTTTGCTCCTTTGTTTATTTGTCGAATCTCAAATGTTAGCACAAGCGAATCCGCGCGTCCTATAATCCGGCAAGGATTCGGGCTGAAAATTCGCCTGTAAAAGCTGGCAGATTTTTCCCAGCGGTGCGCAGGCAAACCCGGTATAATGCGCGCGAGAGCAGAACGTGGATAATTTGACGCACACGCTAACGGGGATTGCGCTCGGTCAAGCCGGGCTAAAGCGCAAGTCGCGCTTTGCCATGCTGGGGCTGATTATCGCGTCCAACATACCTGACGTGGATATTATCGCCCACACACGCGGCAGCCTGGCGTATCTTGAGCATCATCGAGGCATTACCCATTCGCTGATCGGGTTTACCGTCCTGGCCGCAGTTCTCGCGTTCATCCTCTATGAGATCGGCCGGCGTTCCGCAGCACGGAAGAACACGCCGCCCCTAAGACTGAAGTGGCTCTTTCTGGTTTGTTGGATTGGCGCCGCGGTTCACGTCCTGATGGATTTTACCAATTCGTATGGCATTCGTCCGTTGCTGCCCTTCAGCGGACGCTGGTTCGCTCTGAATCTTGTCCCGGTTATCGATCTGTGGCTGCTGTTCGCGCTCATATTGGGGTTGTGCGTTCCGGTCGTGCTGGGGCTGGTCACCGAAGAAGTAGGAGCGAGGAAAGGCAATGCGAAAGCTGTGCGCAACGGAGCGATTTTCTCTTTGTGCGCGATTGGGGCGCTTTGGGGGCTGCGCGGTTTGTCTCACCATCGGGCGCTGAACATGCTTGGCGCGCACACCTACGGAGAAGAAAACCCGGTTACTTTGGGCGCATTTCCTACCGCCTTGGATCCTTTTGGCTGGCATGGCGTAGTGGAGACCGATTCAGCTTTCTATCTGCTGGACGTGAGCGCCCTGTCGGGTGATGTGATGCCCGAGGAAGCGACAGTGCTCCGCAAGCCTCCTCCTTCGCGGGCGCTGGATGTAGCCCAAAAAACGCAGGTGGCGAAGGCGTTTCTCCAATTTGCCCGGCTTCCCTACGCCATCGTCTACGCGGATGAAGATGGCTTCCGCGTTTATTTGCGTGATCTGCGGTTTGCCCGGCCTGGGATTCCGTATTGGAATTTTGTGGCCGAGGTCGTCCTGGATCAATCTCTGCGGATCAAGGGGCAAACCTTCGAATTCGTTATGAAAAAGCCGGTATATTGATGCGGCGAAGAACAAGCGTTAACCTTATCGCGGAGCGCGCCTCGCGTTCATTCTTTTGCTTCAGGGGTCTCTTCAGGCGCTTCGAGCCGCCGCTTTGCGTACCTGTAAGCCACCACTGCTACCACGGTAACGACCACCATGCCCAGAGACAACCAGACGATGTTCTGCCGCAAGTAGCTCTGCGCCGCCGCGCCGTAAAAAACTCCCACCCACGCTTCCAAGGCGAACCGAATGCCGCGTCCGATCAAAAGCGCGAAAATGAAGCGCGAAATACGGATCTGCATGGCGCCCGACATGATCGCGAAAACCTTGAAGGGAGTTGGCGGCGGCAGAAGCGATGCGACCAAAAGAGAAACGAAATCATTGTGTTCAATCCAATGCCGGACGCGCGTCTTTTCCGGCTGAGGCGTGCGGGGCGACAGCAGATTTCTGCCTTTGCGGGTGATGTAGTAAAGGGTCAGAGCTCCAAGGAGCGACCCGAGCGTGCACTGCAGTGTGTACAGAATAGCTTTATGCGGGTGCTTGCTGGCGAGATTAATCAGCAGAAGGTCGTTGATGATGGGAAAAGCGAGGAAGGACGAATCGAGGTAAGAAATGGTGAAAAGCCCCCAGCCGCCGTAACGGCTGAGCATATAACCCAACCCGCTAATCAGAATTTTTACATGGGACAAGCGTCAAGCTCCGGCCCAGGGGAAGAATTTATTGTAAGGGGAAGGTTGAGGTTACGGCAAGCAAATCGGCCTGCACGGTAGTGACTCATTTTGAATCTATTGCGCTCAGCGCAGCGGCCATCCGCGTCGCTTGATGGCTCGGTCGATCAGCGGAGCGAACCATTTCAGAGCCATTCCAACGACAAAGAAAGTGATGCCGAACACGAATGCAGCCAAACGAGCGATTACGGTCTGAGGCAGCAAGAACCGCAGGACCAACCAAAGCAAGAACACTCCAAACAGGACTAGAAGAGAAAACAACATCCAACGTCTGGGGCGACTCTCAGGATTCAAGCAGTGGTAAAAGCTCCTTCTGAGGAGAAGCAGGATGGAAATGGAGACGGCCAACACTGCGAGGACAATCAACATCAGAGCGATGGTGGGGTTCATTCCTAATTTCTCTTTTTTTTGTACGGCCCCCGAGGTCGAAAGGTCGGCTCTGGTAGCAAACTCACGATATCCTCGACTGTCCACAGCCTGTCCGTTACTCCAGCTTCCATTGCGGGGGGTCACTCTGAGGGTCTTGTGAATCCGGCAGAAGTTATAGTGCATGTAGTGCAAGGCAACCTGATAAGCGTGGTTTTCGACCTTCTTTGAGAATGCTTTTCAAATGCCGTTGGGGGCGTGATCGCCTGCATCTCCGGAACGCGCTCGTTTCCACTCCGCTAAAAAACTTCGGGGACGCATCGCTGCGTCCCCGAGTGTTCGCTTCAGATTTTCCGAAGCCGCTATCTCTTTTTCTTAGCTTTTGCCTTCTTCTTTGCTGGCATTTTATTCTCCTCTCAAGAGATTCAAAATTTCCGCCAGCAAAACTGGCGGAGCGCGTATTCATCATCATGTATAGTGATTGCGCATCATCTTGTCAAGAGGAAAGTGAAGGGAGCGGGTTGCACTCTGGAAAGTTTTTAATCTTCCGGTTCGCAAAAAAGTCATCACAAACTTCGGAATGGGGCGCGTTGATGCGTTGAGACACGCATAAAGAGAGGCTGCCATGCAACTTGCGCGCCCTCTGGACGCATCCACATGATCAGCGATGCCGTCACTCGCGCGCTTTCACGATCTCGAAAGTTTTTTTGCGAAGAGGGCCGCAAAACTATGATCCGCACGCTTGCGATCATCGGAATTCTGCTGGCGATGACTCCGGCCCTTGCCATTTCGCAGCCGCCGCAGCAAGCGCAACCTCCGGTGCTGAAGGTCCAGACCGAAGTGGTGAACGTCTATGCGGTGGTGACGGACAAGCACGGTTACGTCATCCCCAATTTGACCCGGGACGATTTCCAGATTACAGATAATGGAGCTCCGCAGCAGATTCGTTATTTTTCCATCGCAACAGACACGCCGCTAACGATGGGGATTCTAGTCGATACCAGCCCCAGTCAGCGGAACATCCTGCAGGTCGAGCAGCAGCAGGCGACTAACTTCCTGAGGGAAGTCATGCGGGCCAAAGACCTTGCCTTCGTTCTCCACTTTGATCTGCAAGTCGAATTACTGCAGGACTTCACTCCCAATGTGCAAAGCCTTATCCAGGCAATCAATGAGACAGAGATCAACGGCGGAGGACAGAGGCCTCTACCCGGCACGTTTCCTTCCGCCCAGGAAGGCTACACGCACCTGTATGACGCCGTATGGCTGGCTTCGACCGACCCTAGCTTGATGCCGTCACAGGTAGGAAGGAAAGTGCTCATCCTGCTGACGGACGGGATGGACGAGGGCAGTAAGGAGATGCTCGCCTCCGCGATTGAGGCGGCGCAAAAGGCTGACGTGATCATCTACGCCATCAATATAGCGGACCCCAGGATGTATTCCACCTATAACATGTACGGCGGCGGCTATAACGGCGAATCTATCTTGAAAAAAATGGCGCAGGAAACAGGTGGGGAATATCTTCGCGTTGGGCGGAGCAAGGATACGGCAGCGGCCTTTGCGGAGATCGAGCGCCAACTGAGGACCCAGTATCTGCTAGGCTATAAGCCCACCGACCGCGTTCGGGATGGCAGTTATCACCGGATTCGAGTGCGCGTGAATAATAAGGACTATCGAGTGCAGGCGAGGCAAGGGTATTACGCGACTGCGGTATCGTCTTCCGGCCCATAAGGATTGTGATAACTGAACTTGTAGCGGGGACCTTCGGCCACGGCCTGTACTATTTAAAAGCCGACGGCTGGAGACTGACGCGCAGAATCTTATGCCGCCGCCGCTCCAAGATTATTTCGAAGGTGCGAAGTATCCGGCGCGCGCTCGCACGTGCAGTCCTTTTTCAAGCGGTCTGATATGGATGTGGCGGAACGTTCCGTCGTGAGCGGTATTCGTTGACACGTAGGCAAGGCTGTATTGGCTGCGCAGTTCCTTGGAAATGGCCTGAAACGCAGAGGCAAGATCGCTTGCCTCAAAGGGAAAGAAAGCGCGTCCGCCGGTTTGGTCCGCCAAAGTGGTTAAGACTTTGTCCCCGTGTTCCTCAGAGCCGGTCCGGTTGGTGCTGACCGCAAAGACGATGGCTTCAGCGCGCTGTGCCATCGCCAGCGCCTCATCCAGGGAGTGCTTGCTCTCGTTGTCTCGTCCGTCGCTTAGGATAATCAATACCCGGCGCAGGTAAGGCTGCGGCGTTGGGACGTAAATCATTTTTTCTTTACAAGCATAATAAATGGCGTCGAAGAGTCCGGTGCCACCGCCGGCCTGAAGTTCGCGGATAGCCGCGCTGAGGTTACCCACATCGCCGGTGTAATCCTGCAGGAGCTGCGGCTCGACATCGAAGCCGACCACAAACGCTTTGTCTTCGTCAGGCCGCACCGTCGCGTTCAGGAAGTCAATGGCGGCTTCCTTCTCGAAACTCAGGCGTTCGCGGACGCTATTGCTGGTGTCAATCAGCACGCCGATACGCAGCGGCAGGTTAGTCTCCTGGGTGAAAAACCGGATAGTTTGCGGCTTGTTGTTCTCAAACAACTCGAAATCCTTTTTCTCCAGGCCCGTGACCAATTGTTTTTTTTTGTTGGTCACTGTCATCAGCACATTGACCAAGTTGACG
>DASZAA010000418.1:0-7874 GCA_035945615.1 Terriglobia bacterium | reverse complement strand
CGCGTCGCCACGATACCACCACAGGTCGTGCATCATGCCGATCCAATAGAGCGAAAAAGGCGGAATGTACTGCGGCAGGCGTGACGGGAAGCGGCTTTGTGTCAGGCCCTCAGACGTGCGCGAGGCGTTGATGCACTCGATAGCATTTTTCACCAGCCGGTCGTCGCCGGTCATGTAAAGCGAGATCAGCGCCTGGATGCGCGTATCGCCGACGTACTGGAGCTGCTCGTAGTAAGGGCAATCCATGTAGGTTTCATGCGCGCAGAGGCGGGCTGTGCGCCATCCCACGCGCATGATTTTTTCGAGCGACGGATCGTCACTTTCGAAACGCGCGCGCTGGGTGAACGGATAGGCGGTGAATTCGCCGTAGAAATCGTCTAGCGTAAGAGGCTCGGCCCCGGTCATTACGTCCAGCTTGATGTAACGATAGGCCCGCCACCAGAGCGGCTGAAACACACGATGTTGGCCGCCATCAGAAAGGAATTGATCGGTATAACCGAGGATGTGCTTGCCCTCAATCTGGTTACGATTGCCCTTCTGATGGTGCGAATCGAATAATGCTTCCGCATAGGTCAGCGTGATCACCGCGCCGCGGCCACCGCTAGTGATGAGTTCAGGATAGGCTGTGGTTTCAAAGGCCTGGTCGAGCAATAAAGTGGCGTGCGAATTGGCCGGAATTGACAGCGGGGAGTGGCCGTCGAGGAAGGCATCCGTGGGTTGAAACCCTGAGGGGCCGCTGTAACGGCGGACTTGCTTCAGCCGCTGCACGCTCTGCTGCATCAGAGGAATATTGCGTGGAACCAGCATCCACCTCGAAGGTGTATCCTGCATACCGCGCGGCCCGGCGCGAACCAATTTGTTCGCAGGCTGCCAGGCGGAATCATCGAAATCCGTTCGCTGCCATCCCCACGGATAAAGCGATGCGTCAATACGCTCGCCCGGCCCCACGACGGTATAGGCATGGCTTGTCTGCCCGCCGATGGCAATCATCTCGAAGGCGCGGCTGCGCAGCACTTTCCAGGAGCGGTTAGTGTTCACAAGGGCCGCCGCACCGTCTCCCGCAAGCACTAATCCGGTTTCGTAGGTCATCTGCGCCATAGGAGCCGCTTCCGCAAAATTCCAGACGATCGCCGCAATCGCATTCGATCCGGGATGAAGGTAAGAGGCGATATCGAGCGTCTCAAAGCGCCAGTGGAACAGATCGCCTTTGGCGGGACCTTCGAGGACGCGCACGCCGTTCACATAAAGTTGGTAGCGATTGTCGGCGCTGGCATGAACGACGAAATGCTCAGGCACAGCGTCGAGGCTGAAATCTTTACGGAACAGGTAGACGCCAAACTCGTGCTCTGGCGCTCCCGGACAGGCGATCCACGATGCGCTCCAGAGGTGATTAAGGAGATCGGGCGCCACTTGAGGCCCCGGAGCCGTTCGGATTTGAATCGCAGGCAAGAGAAGAAGAATTGCCGTCGCGCAAAAAATCTTGTTGATGATTTTCATAGTTATGGCGCTCGCTATTTAATTTGTACAAGTCATAAAAAACAAAAGCTTCCCGCAAAGGCGCGAAAGTACAAGGGCTCGCCATGCAAATAAATCCGCTCTTCTCTGTATTTCTTGGCGCTTTTGCGTGAGGCTGTTTTTTCTGCGCTTTTTTGCGGAGTTGCATCAAATCGTTGCCAGCAGAGCCGCCAGCAGCGCCGCGCGTCGAGGCAGCTCGCGCACCAGGACGTGTTCGTGGCGGGCGTGGGCGCCGTCACCCACCCCGCCGAGACCATCCAGGGTCGGAACGCCGAGCGCTGCGACGAAGCTACCGTCCGAACCTCCTCCTGTCGATGCTTCGTGAAGCGCGAAGCCCAGTTGCGAAGCAAGTCCGCGAGCGCATTCGAATAGTGCCGCCGTGCGGCGGCGTTCGAGCGGAGGCCGGTTCATGCCGCCGGTCATTTCAAGACGCGCGCCGCGAAGAATGGGCTTGAGCGAGCGCATTTTCTTCTCAATCCAGTCGCCATCGCGCGCGCGCTCCACGCGCACGTCAATGGAGGCAGAGGCGGTTTCCGGCACAACGTTCGATCTTGACCCCCCCTGCGCTACGCCTACGTTCACGGTCAAGCCCGCCGCGGGGCGCGCAAAACTTTCAACGCGCGCGATTTGTTTTGCCAGTTCGCTGATGGCGTTAACGCCCGCCGCCGGATTGATCCCGGCGTGCGCGGAGCGTCCACGAACGGCGAGCGTGAAAACACCCACGCCTTTGCGCGCAGTCTTGACCGCGCCGCCCTCGGCAGCAGGCTCTAGGACTAGGCAGGCGCGGGCGCGCCGCGCTTCACGTAGGAGCGCCGAGCGGAAAGCCGTCGAACCAGTCTCTTCATCTGCGTTAAGAAAAAAGCGGACGGAGCTTCGCGGCTTGATATTGAGGGCGCGCAGCGCACGGATGGCGAAGAGTCCGACGATCAGGCCGGATTTCATATCCAAGATGCCGGGACCGTAAGCGCGGCCGCGCTCCACCCGGAAAAGCATTTGCGAAAGCGTGCCGACATCCCAGACGGTGTCGGTATGACCGAGCAACAAAATTGGTTGCGGTTGGCGCGGCGCCCCCCAGAATTCGGCCGCCACAGCGGCGCCTGCGCGAGCGTGTCGATAGGTTTGAACTTTGCCGCCTGTTCGTTTGAGTTCTCGCGCGAAAAACTCCGCCACCCGCGTGACCGCTGTTTTCGACTGGCTGGGAGACTCAATCTCAACCGAGTGGCGAAGCGTGCGCAACATGGGTTCGGCTTGAGATATGCACCAGTTAAGCACGGGGCGCAGGTCGAGCGCCGGTTCTGTGGCTGAGCGTGGCATCCGTATCCTATCCGCGAATATTGCCATTGGGTAACAGGAAAGTAAAATCAAATTTAAAAAGTGCGCGCCTTTCTAGATCGATACTGACACCCAAGCCCGGTTTATCTTAATCTAAACTGTGGAAGAGAATATTGCCTTCCTTTGGAGCGCATCCGAAAGAATCAAATTTGAAAGCAGCGAATCGGGTTGAGGTGGCGCAGCAAGGTTGACCGCGCCATTTTGGGTTTTTCTGAACGCCTGCCGATCTGGAACGTGGGCGGCCCGAGTGGGACTCATGACCAAAAACAAAGTTTCGCTTTGCATGGTGATCCACTCCCACCAGCCGGTGGGCAACTTCGACCATGTCATTGAGGAAGCTTATCAGAAATGCTATCTGCCATTTCTCCAGACGCTGGCCCGCCATCCGCGAATCGCTTTGAGCCTTCATTATTCGGGCATCCTGTGGGCCTGGATTGAGGCGCATCATCCCGAGTTCATTGGCCTCGTGCGCGAGCTTACCGACCGCGGCCAAGTTGAACACGTGGGCGGCGGATATTTTGAGCCGATCCTGGTGGCCATCCCGGATGCGGCGAAGGTGGCTCAAATCCGGAGGCTGCGCGAGTATCTGACGGACACCTTCAGCATTACGCCCCGCGGCGTCTGGGTAACGGAGCGCGTGTGGGAGCAAGGGCTAATTTTGCCGCTTGCCAAAGCAGGGGCTGAATACACTGTCCTCGACGACAGCCACTTTCTGGCCACGGGCGAGGACCCCGCCAACCTTCATCAAGCTTTTTTGACAGAAGAATCGGGTGTGCCGTTGAAGCTCGTGCCCAGCCTGGAAACCCTCCGTTACACAATTCCTTTCCGCGACCCGGAAGAGACGCTTTCGATTCTGCGCCAAGGATTCGATGCCGGCCGTACGCTTTTCGCCGTGGGGGACGACTGCGAAAAGTTCGGCGTGTGGCCCGACACTTACGAACACTGCTATACGGATAGATGGCTTGAGCGGTTCTTCCAGGCGATTGAACGCGAGAGCGGCTGGTTGGAGGCGGCGACCCTTTCCACTTTTTTGACCGCGCATCCGCCCACGCGCAGAATCTATCTACCCACGGCTTCCTATTCGGAGATGATGAAGTGGGCCTTGCGAGCAGCGGCCGGCGAGGATTTTGCGAAATGCCTCGAAGCAGCGAAGGCCACGCCGGGCGGCGCGCCCTGGAGGCGCTTCCTGCGCGGCGCCCCGTGGCGGAATTTCCTGTGCAAATATCCCGAGTCCAACCAGTTCCAGAAGCTAATGATCAGGACGTATGAGCGGCTTGAGACGGCGCGGCATGCGGGGGCAGCCGCCCCCCCCGAAGCGCGCTCGCTCGCCGAAGCGGAAGAACACTTACTGGCGTCACAGTGCAATGACGCTTATTGGCACGGCTTCTTTGGCGGCCTCTACGCGCCGCATCTACGCAGCGCGATCGAGCGGCATCTGATTCAGGCCGAGTCGATACTTGATTCTTTCGATCCGGCGGGCGCCAAAACGCAAATTACCGTTGAAGATTTCGACGTGGACGGATGCGAAGAGCTACTCGTCAGCAGCCCCGGCATGGGCATCGTTATTCGACCTGCCGATGGCGGCACAATATCGAGCTTGCGTTCAAAGGTTGTGGGCGCAGAGCTGGTTAATTCGCTGGTGCGGCGGCCCGAAGCATACCACCGGCTGGTGCGTGAGAAAGCGGAACAGCGCACGATCACCGGGCAAGCCGCCTCGCCTCACCTCCAAACGGGTGGCAAGGAGACAGACCTCGCCGCCCTGCTTCGGTATGATCGATACGCGCGCCACGCGTTTCGTTCTTACCTGTTTTCGCAGCAAAAAACCTGCCGCGATTTTGAAGAACTGCGCCTCGAGGAATGCGCCGAATTGGCTCAGGGCAGTTGGGACGTGATGGAAACATCAGAAACACCCTGCCGCATCCGCTTGCAGAAGCGTGTAGAAGGGTGCGCAAGCGGCTCGGAAATCAACCTCGATGCGACGAAATCGTTTGCCATGCAAAGCAAAGACGGCGCTTGGGAGCTTCATTGCCAGCATAAGCTCTCGATAGATGGCTTAGTAGCGGGGCCGTGGACGCTGGGCGTGGAAATTGTGCTCAACTTGCTTGCGCCCGATAGTCCAGACCGCTACTTTCGCGTTGGAGAAGAGCGCCATCGGCTCCAGTTCAAGGGCGAGCTTCAAGGAGAAAAGATTGCGCTCGTGGACGAGTGGCAGCGCATCGAGATCACTTTGACGGCGCCGTCAGTGGCGCGCTGGTGGATTGCGCCTATTGAAACCATCTCACAATCGGAATCGGGCTTTGAGCGCATTTACCAAGGCTCGGCGATTCTGGCGGTCTGGAATACAGGGTTGGCCGCAGGCGCGCCGCGCTCTTATGACTTACAGATGCGCGTGCGTTCGCTTCACGCGTAGCACGGATGCTCTCGCCAACGTCGGCCCGCACCCAACTTGCTTACGACTTATCTCCCGCGATGGCCGCGCGCAGGTTCAGGCATGTAGGTGTGAAATTCTCCGGGCGGGTGCGTGTGTTCCACCTGAATGGTTGAGTGGGCGATGTTAAACTTGTCTGCGAGCGCCTTTTGTACCTTGTGAATAATCATCTCGCTCTCTGAGGTTGGCATATCCAGGATGCGCACGTGGCAGGCGAGCGTGTGCGAGTGCGGGTTTAAACTCCAGATGTGAACGTCGTGCACTTCTTCCACACCCTCGACGGCCAGGATCGTGCTGGCCACATTTTGCACGGACATCCCCTTCGGCAGGCTTTCGAGCAAAATGTTGGCCGATTCCTCAAGAATCCCAATCGCGCTCCAGAGAATCAATGCAGCAATAAGCAGGCCCAGGATAGGATCGATCAGAGGTGTGTGAAATACTCGAATTAGGATAGCGCCGCCGATGATGGCAACGTCCGAAACGGCATCTCCCAGGCTGTGAATGAAGATGGCGCGGATGTTGAGGTCGCCCCGTCCTCGCACTATGCCCAAGGTAATTAAGCCATTGATTACGAGCGCCGCAGCGCCGACAACGATCATCAGCCCGGAGGCGACGGACGCCGGATGACGAATGCGCCCGTAGCCCTCGAAGCCAATCAACACGGCCACCGCCACTAGAATCAGCGCATTGACAAAAGCCGCGAGGACACCAGCGCGCTGATAGCCGAAAGTTCGTTGATGATCCGGCGGCTTTTGTTCAAGATGAACGGCGAGCCAGGCGAAGAAAAGCGGGGGAAGGTCGGAAAGGTTGTGCCAGCCATCGCTGACAAGCGACAAGCTGTGCCCCTTCATGCCCGCCACGAATTCAGCGGCAACAAGAGCAACCGTCATCACCAAAGCTGCCAGCAGCCAGCCCTTGGTCCCGTGCTCATGGTGATGGTGTGTATGTGCCAATCCGGCTCCTGATGGTAAATTTTATGCCACGCAGGACGGCGTTCGCAATGCGCGTGTTTTGTAACCCTGCAGCTTTGCGCTAATATAAAGCGTTGAGCGGTTAGAAAGCCTCTACCTTCTATGGACGGTCAATCCATCACCCCGCACAGGGAGCGCGGCGCAATGCGCGGCTTTGTGTGGGTACTCGCCCTTGCCGCCGCAACAGCATGGGCAGCAGCCGCACGCGCCCAGGTTTCCCCCTCCGCGCAGCCGGGCGCGCAGAAGCAGCCCCCGGTAATCCACGCGCGCGAACTTGAAGTCAACGTGCCGGTCAGCGTTCTCGATAAGCGCGGCATGCCGGTGATTGACCTTACCGAAAATGATTTTCAAATCTACGAGAATGGCAAGCGGCAGGCAATCACTTCCTTCCGGCAAGACCCGTTGCCTCCGCTCCGCGTGGGCTTAATTCTTGACACCAGCAACAGTATGCGTGAGCAGATGAACTATGAGAAGGATGCCGCGGAGGAATTCATCTACAACATCCTCGAGGACCAAAGCACCCGCAACGAGGTTTTCCTCGAAACGTTCGACGAATCAAGTTCGGTGCTTCAGAATTTTACTTCCGATCCCGACGTGCTCAACACCAAGATCCGCGCGCTCAAAGCGGGCGGCGGCAAATCAATGTACGACGCCATTTACAACGCCTGCGAAAACGAGATGATGCACGCCGGCGGTCCTGAAAACATGCGGCGCGTGATCGTGCTGATCAGCGACGGCAACGACGTGCAAAGCAAGCATACGCTTGACGAAGCCATCTCCATGGCCCATCGCGCCGAAACTTCTATCTTTACCATCGGCAACACCAAATACGGATTCTCAAACCCCGGAGACCACTTCCTGACCGAGCTGACCAACTACACAGGCGGCTGGTCTTTCTTCCCTCTTGAACAGGCCGTGGGCGCTGATCTTGAAACGGGCTACCTCGCCCACGGGACCATCAACGAAGACGGCAGCCAGAACATGGGCCTGGGCGCGCAAACTGGCATCTACACCGCGCAGCAGCTCATGCACATCTCGAATGCGCTGCAATCGCTCGGACGCGAACTCGACTCCGAGTACAGCATCGACTATCGGCCCACCGATCAAACCCTGGACGGAACTTATCGCCGGATTAATGTCGTCGTCCATCGCCGCGACGTTCGCGTGCGCGCTAAAGCCGGCTATTTCGCCACCCCGCAGATGCAATAGCCAACAGTTTCCGCCTCTGCAGCGCGGTCTTTGGCCGCCACCTAACCCATTGTCATCCTAAGCGTAGCGAAGGATCCGCCTCTACTCACGAATACCGCATCCAGCGGAAAATCTCCATTAGCGAGGGCCGCTTTCCATACATCAAGACGCCCACGCGATAGATGCGGGCCGAGGCATAGACCACCGCCGCCGTGGTGAGCACAAGAATTGCAAAGGAGAGGGCAATCTGCCACAGAGGCGGGCTGGTGAGCGCGATGCGGAAGACCATCAGGATAGGAGAGAAGAAAGGAATCAGCGTGAGAATGACCGACGTGGTCGAGTTCGGATCGCGCGTGACCACGCCAAAGAGGAGAAAGCTGGCCACCAGAAGGAAAGTAATCGGCATTTGAATTTGCTGGGCGTCGTTCTGATCGGAGACG
>DASZAA010000417.1:0-5182 GCA_035945615.1 Terriglobia bacterium | reverse complement strand
ATGGATGCCATGTCAAAAGGCGCTTTCGATTTCATTGCCTTTCCCTATGCGCAGCGTGAAGTCGAATGGATCCTGAGTTGCGCTTTGCCGCGCGCGGCGATTGCGGCAGGCGCAGCATAAAGTTGAGAGCAGTAAGTCGTGCCAAGTTGATGAGCGTTCGTAGCGGGCCAGAGGCCGCCGCTACAACGCAAGCCGCTAGGATTTTTTTGCCCTCGCCTTTTTTCTCCCTGAAAAAACTTTGAAACGCGGCCTCTTCGTATGAATCAAACCACTATGAACTTATAAAAAATCGGAGGATGACGATGAGAATCGCAATTGAGAAAGCCTCCCCCGGAGCGCGGACCGCCTTATACGGGTTGCAAAAATATATTCACGAGAGCGGCCTTGAGCCTTCGCTACTCAATTTGATTGACCTTCGCGCGTCGCAAATCAATGGCTGCGCCTACTGCGTCGATATGCACACTAAAGACGCGCGCTCGCTGGGCGAAACCGAGCAGCGCCTCTACGCGGTGTCCGTCTGGCGTGACACGCCCTTTTTTACCGACCGCGAGCGGGCGGCGCTTGAATGGACCGAGGCGGTGACTGAGCTCCAAGGCAGGAGCGTGCCCGACCAGATTTTTCAATCCGTGCGCCCGCACTTCAGCGATAAAGAGTTGGTGGACCTCACGCTGGCGATTGTCGCCATTAACGGATGGAACCGCTTAAACATCGCCTTCCGTCGCGAGGCCGGAGATTATCAGCCCCCTGCCCGCCGCGCGGCGTCTTCATCCGCGAACACAAAATGACACTCGGAGAGGAAAGCCTGCCATGCCTGAACCCAGCGCAGCTTTAATGCTCAAGCTCATTGGCCGCGAACCCGTGGCCGACCAGACCATGGCCTTTCGATTTGAAAAGCCCGGCTGGGCGTTTAAGCCGGGTCAATCGGTCGACATGACGCTGATCGATCCGCCTGAAACCGACGCAGAAGGCAACACGCGCTCGTTTTCCATTGCCAGCGATCAAAGCGAGGACACGCTTTTGTTTGCCACGCGGCTGCGCGGTTCGGCGTTCAAACGCGTGCTTTCGCAAATGCCGCTCGGAAGCGCGGTAAAGGTGGACGGGCCGTTCGGTAGCCTCACGCTGCACAACAACGCCGCGCGCGCGGCTGTGTTCCTCGCCGGCGGCATCGGCATCACGCCTTTCCGAGGCATGGTGGTGCGCGCCGCGCGTGAAAAGCTGGCCCACCACCTTTATTTGTTCTACTCCAATCATCGCCCTGAAGACGCAGTTTTCCTTGAAGAACTTCAAAGCCTCCAGCAGCAAAACTCCAATTACAAGCTGATCGCCACCATGACCTCGATGGAAAAATCAAAGCGCGCGTGGCAGGGCGAAACGGGATTCATTGATAAGGCGATGCTCGAACGCAACCTTCAGGGCGCCGCCTCGCCCATTTATTACACTGCCGGGCCGGCCTCTATGGTTAAGGCCATGCAATCGCTCTTGCATCAGATTGGCGTTGATGACGATGACATTTGCGTGGAAGAGTTTCCGGGATACTGACTCTTCGTTGTAGCGGCGGCCTCTGGCCGTCGGATTTTCGCTGATAAAGACCGGCGGCCAGAGGCCACCGCTAGAGGCGCAGTTGTCACAAGACTCTGCAACGTCCTCCCTATGATGCCGATCTTATTCAGCTCAGCTTGTCGAGGAACGCCGCTAACTCTGCGGGGAGAGGCGCTGCAAACGCAAGCGGCTTCCCGGTGGAGGGATGCGCAAATTCAAGCGCAGAGGCGTGAAGGAAAGTGCGGGGCAATGTTTTCCGCTCCTGCCCGTTCAGGCGGATTTTCGCGGGCGCGCCGTAAGCCGTATCGCCTACCACGGAATGCCCAAGAGAAGCCAGGTGCACGCGAATCTGATGCGTTCGTCCGGTGCGGGGCATGGCGCTAAGCAAGGTGAAATCTTGAAAACGCCCGAGCACGGCGAATTCCGTCAAGGCTTCGCGCCCTTTTACGCCGCCTACTTTCATGCGGTAGCGGTGCCGCGGGTCCCGCCC
This sequence comes from Terriglobia bacterium, assembly GCA_035945615.1. Taxonomy (GTDB): domain Bacteria; phylum Acidobacteriota; class Terriglobia; order UBA7540; family UBA7540; genus RH2-MAG17b. The sequence continues at coordinate 3,153 of DASZAA010000417.1, read as the reverse complement.
CACCGGCGCATCAACGGAACCCGCGTCCTGTTTCACGCGCCCGTGGACAAGAGGTGTATAGGTCTTCTTGATGGCGCGCGCCTTAAAGGCGGCGGCGAGCGCCCGGTGCGCAGCGTCATTCTTCGCAACCAGCATCAGGCCCGAGGTCATCTTGTCCAACCGGTGAACAATGCCCGGCCTTTCGTCCCCTGCGGCGGAAGAAAGCTGGCGGATGTGATAGAGCAGCGCGTTCACCAGTGTTCCCGAATGAATGCCCGCTCCGATGTGCACCACCATGCCGGCGGGTTTGTTGACCACCACGAGATCCGAATCTTCGTAGACAATCTCAACCGGCAGATTTTCGGGCAACGCGCGCATCTCTTCGCGCACGAGACGCACACGAACACGGTCGCCCTCCGCCACCGTCTCACCGGCTTTCGCGGCCACGCGCCCGCCCGTCTCGACGTAGCCCGCTTGGATCAACCTTCGCAGACGGCTGCGGCTCACTTCCGGGAGGCGGCCCGCTAGAAACACGTCCAGCCGCTCGCCTGCGTCTCCGGCGTCCGCGACGATCTCACGCGTCTCCTCAGAGTGCTGGCGGTCAGTTTTCGTATCCACGCGGGGTTAAGAGATGGATGACCAGAAGAAAAGCGCCCACGACGATGGCGCTATCGGCTAGATTGAAAGTGAACCAATGATATTGATGAAAATAAAAGTCGAGAAAGTCGGTGACGTGCTCGAAGCGCACGCGGTCGGAGAGGTTGCTGGTCGCTCCTCCTACAATCAGCGCCAGCGCCACGCCGGCTTCCCACTCGATGCGCGCGCTCTTCCACACCACGGCCGCCACGACTACGAGCAGCGCCACCGAGACGGCAATCAAAACCGCTGTCTTCCAGGGCGAAGGGGAATCGGCGAACAGGCCGAAAGCAGCGCCGGGGTTGCGCGTATAGGTCAAGTTGAAGAAGTGCGGGATAATGCGGATGGTGGCATGCAGCGGAATCGATTTCTCCACCGCCGATTTCGTGATCTGGTCGCCCACAAAGACGGCAACGGCGAGCAGCACATATAAAACGCGCGAAATGCGGCGCACGCGCAGCACCAGCGGATTCTCTTCGATCGTCGTCATTTGTTCCGTCATGATTTCCAGCGCCACCGGTATGAAATGTCCCTCACCCGGCTCGCGGAGTTTACCCTGAGCGGAAATACCGGGATTCTTCGCTTCGCTCAGAATGACAAGCGAAGGGCTCGCCACCCTCTCCCGAAGAGAAAGGGATGAAAAAAACAGGATAATAGCCGCTCTCCCTCGGCTGGATTCGTAGCGGCGGCTTAAGCCTGCAAGGGTCGCCGCAACAGCGTTACATTTCCGTCTCAATCTCCGCGAGCGCGGCGGAGCAACGTTCGCAAACGGTGGGATACGCGCTGTCTTCGCCTACGCGCTCGGAATAGTTCCAGCAGCGTTCGCACTTTTTGCCGCGAGCTCGCCCAACGCCGATCTTCAGCCCGGGAAGCTGCGTGGTCTCCACATCCGCAGGCCAAGCGGAAGCTAAATCCACCTGCGAGACGATGAAGAGCGCGGGCAGAAAGGCGCTGTATTCTTCGAGCAGCGTCCGGTGCGCGCCCTGCGGATCGAGATAAACTCTGGCCTCAAGGCCCCCACCGATCAGCTTCTTTTGGCGCGCGTCTTCGAGCGCCTTCAGCACGCCGTTGCGCGTCTCAATCAGGCGGTCCCACTTTTCCATTTTCTGGTCAATGGAAACGGGCAGCAACTGCCGCAGGTCCGCGCCGTGGATGAAGCCTGCGACATGCACGCTCGATTCACGTCCAGGCATGGCAGGCATATAGCCCCAGGCTTCGTCGGCGGTAAAGGAAAGTAGCGGGGCCGCGGCGCGCAGGAGTGCGTCGAGGATGCGGTAAAGCGCGGTCTGGCCGCTTCGCCGCCGCACTGAGCGCGGAGGCGCTGTATAGAGCCGATCCTTTAGGATGTCGAAATAGAACGCGCTCAGGTCAACCGTCGCAAAATCGGTCAAGGCGCGGTAGACGCGATGAAATTCAAATGTTTCGTAGGCGGCATGAACCTGCTCGATCACCTGCGCCGCGCGCGAAAGCGCCCAGGCGTCGATCTCTTCCATCTCATAGACGGCCACCGCATCCGTCTCAGGGTCAAATCCTGCGAGATTCGCCAGGCAGTAGCGGAACGTATTGCGCAGCTTGCGGTAGGATTCGGTCAGCCGCGCGAGGATATCGGGCGAGATCACTACGTCCTCACGGAAATCCACCGAAGCCGCCCACAGCCGCAGGATTTCCGCGCCGTGCGTCTTGATCACTTCCTCCGGCTGCACACCCGTGCCCAGCGATTTCGACATGGCGCGGCCTTCGGCATCGAGCACCCATCCGTTGGTGAGCACCTGGCGGTAAGGCGCGGCCCGATGCGTCACCAGCGCCACCAGTAGCGAACTGTGGAACCAGCCGCGGTATTGGTCGCCTCCTTCGAGATAAACGTCCGCCGGCCAAGGCAGATCGGGACGCTGGCCGAGCACGGCGAAATGGCTCGAACCAGAGTCGAACCAGACGTCGAGGATGTCCATCTCCTTGCGCAGTTTCGCGCCGCCGCAATCGGGGCAGCGCGCGCCAGGCGCGGCGAGGTCCTCGACCGGGTGCGTGTACCAGGCGTCTGCGCCCTCTTTGCGGAAAAGTTCCATCGCGGGCTGCGCCAGCGCCGCGTCCATCAGCGGCTGGCCGCAGGCTTCGCAATGGAATACGGTGATAGGCACGCCCCACGCGCGCTGACGGGAGATGCACCAATCCGGCCGCGTGGCAATCATGTTGGAGATGCGCTCCTCGCCCCATGCGGGAGACCAACGCACCCCTTTAATAGCGTCAAGAGCGCGCCCGCGCAGGGCGTCGTGCTCCATATTGACGAACCACTGCTCGGTGGCGCGGAAGATCACCGGATTGTGGCAGCGCCAGCAATGCGGATAGGAGTGATCGAGCGCGCCCGCCTTGCCTACCAGCGCGCCGCGCCGCTCGAGCAGTTCAATAATCGGCTTATTGGCCTCAAAGACCTTTTGTCCTTTGAATTCACCCTCGGTGAATTCGCCGCTCGCGCCCACCGGGCTATAGACTTCGATCCCGTAGCGGATGCCCGTCTGATAGTCCTCGCGTCCGTGGCCAGGG
>DASZAA010000416.1:0-4411 GCA_035945615.1 Terriglobia bacterium | reverse complement strand
CCAGCCCAGATTGTAACTCTGTATTGGGCGCCTTCTGGCGAATTATAATTCTTCAACGGTGAGGCTTTCGTTGGTAAAAATGCAAATCTGACCGGCAATGTGAAGTGCTTCCTCCACAATGGCCTTGGGTTCAAGCTTGGTATGTTTCGCCAGCGCGCGCGCGGCGGCCAAAGCGTATGGACCGCCCGAGCCGATGGCAACAATGCCATCATCCGGCTCAATCACATCGCCGTTCCCGCTCACCAGGTAAGTGTTTTTGGTGTCCGCCACTAGCAGCAATGCTTCAAGATGACGCAACGCCCTATCTGTTCGCCAGTCTTTGGCCAGCTCGACCACGGCGCGGCTTAGATTGCCGTGATATTCCTCGAGTTTCTGCTCGAAGCGGGAAAAGAGAGAGAGCGCATCCGCCGTGCTGCCGGCGAAACCGGCAATTACTTTTTCGTTGTAAAGGCGGCGAATCTTGCGGGCGTTTTGCTTCATAACGCTCTCGCCCATGGTGACCTGTCCGTCGCCTCCCATGGCAAGATGCCCTTCGCGGCGCACGCTCAGGATTGTTGTCGACCGCACACGTTGTCCGTGAGTCAAGTTACCTCCAACCGCTCATTATATCAGAACGGTTGGAAGTGAAACGGCGGCAAGGAACGGCCTTCACGGAGATAAATGAGACGCCTTGTCGCGCGGACCTGCATTGTTCAGGTCCGCGACTTTTCAGTTCGAGCCAAAGACAAGCCGCAGATCGCAAAGGCGGCGGTCTGCGCTACGTCTCGTACCCACGCCTTCCCTCTCCCTCTGCTGCTGACCCGCCTTGAAACATTAGACAATTCCAATGTGTTGATTCTAAAGGATCCCTTGGGTTCGTTCCGCTATTTTTTTTGCGCGCAGCCTCCCCCTCGAATGGACCCGCCGTTCGCAACGATCATTATAGCCCGCTCGCCAGAGGCCTTTGAGACGGACGAGATAAATAAGACAATGTTTTCCGGGAGGTAGCGCGGGGTTTCGCCTGCCAGAAATCCTGCGAGTTGTCGTGAGGCTCCACAAAAGGCCGCAGGGTTTCCAAAAAACCGGAAACTCTGCACTTGTGCAGCGATGGTAAGAAAACAGTCTACTTGCTCTGCATCCGTGTTTGTGATCTCTCAATAGCAAGCTTCAAGCCGCGGTTACGTCGAAAGTCTTTTGGCAGGGCGATGAACGCCATATGAACGGCCGTCGCAGCTTCCGCGAGTGATCCCGCATTTACAACCATTATCCAATGTGGTCCCGACCAAAGGCTCGCTAGCTGATCGTCGAGGCCACGGAATCGCACTTTCCTATGTTGTTCCCGCCATCGCTCTATCTCTGAATTGTTGTAGTCAAGGAGCTCACTGCGTGGTGCATAATAGCACCATAGCCATGGCAGTTCATCTGCGATGTATTCAGGCCCCGTTGCTTGTCGAAGTGCTTCAATTCCCCGAATGTCTGGACGTAACCGAAAGAGGCGAGCAGTAGTGATGATAGCTGGAACAACTGCTTCCGGAGTGTATTTGCAGAAGCTATAAAGCCTGTCAAGGCAAAACGGCACGAATCCGAAGCCAAGCTGATCTGTCGCGTCCTTGACACTATTTGCTTCGCGGGCCCCATGTCTTGAGATGTTGGCGCCCCAAAGTGACTTGGGCGCGAGGGATATCAGCGACTTCCTATTTTTTTCTAGCAAGGGGTCGTACGGACCATAATGCAGCACATTTTCATCTGTTTCAAGATCACCACCCGCAGAAAGCGCTCCGTATTGGCCAAGATGATCCTCGGTGGTGCATGGTAAGAAGAACCAGAAACGTTGCTCATCGTGGTATTTGCATTCGATAAGCAGATTAAACTCGCCCTCACTATCGCGCGGAGCATATCCAATTAGGTCGATCTCAAAATATGTCGGCTCGCCCTTCTGATTTATCCTAGAGTACTCATAACGTGGTTCGCATTGCCAACCGAGCGCGATAAGAATCGTGATCGTTATGTGCTCTAAAGGTAGCCCGGTTTTCAGGAAAGCCTCGCCCCATTTGCGAGTTGTCATCTCCCACCTCAGAGTCGAATTCGATGCTGGCTGGCGCCCCATGTTCGCGCGTTGCGAATATATCGCGTTTTGCGATGTGCGAGCCACGGGAACATCGCAACCCGTGGGTCTGCGCCAGCCCGCCCCTGCGCTACAACTCACTCCGTGGCAAGCACTCGCAGCGTGACGATCTGGTGCGGCTTCACGGGAATCTCCAGCGAATTGCCTTGGACGTTCACCGGGGATTGATTCTCTTCCGCCGCGTTGGTTCGCCAGGCACGCTTCAGGCTGAACAGCGGAAACGTTAGAGTCGCGTTCGCGTCCTGGCCGCCTACTTCAAGCAGCCGAATGATAGCGCCGTTGCCGTCTTCGGCAGCTTTCCAATCTTCCACCACCACATCAGGAGAGCTTACGGTGAGGAAACTCTGCGGAGCGGGTGAAAGCGGGCGCGAGAGGTCGTCGTTTTTGTCGTTTGAAATAACCTGGCGCAGCTCCATTGGCGTCATGGACACGCGCCCAAGGCGGGCGAGCGACAACGGAGAAAGATCCTGTCCGCTGGTAAGGACGTAGCGAAAAGTGAGGTTTCCGCCTTGCACACGGAAATAATTCGTATGCCAGTAATTATTCATGACGTAGGAATACACCGTGGAGCTTTTAGGGTCGAATGTTTGCGGCCAGGTACCGCGATTGATGTCACCCAGCGTCACAAGCGGAGCATTTACGGGAACAAGCCCCACGGAAAATTCCGGACCGCTTACGCGCACCCAGTGCTGCACCGTAAACCACTCCAAGCTGCCGCCTTTCAGCATGTCGTGCGCGGGATCAACCCAACCATTTTGAATTTCGTAGCTGAATTCAGGACGCGTGAGCGCAAATGGAAACGCAAAATAGACGGCCACTTTATGCGCCACTGGCTGTTCCTGAAGATGATCCACAAATTCGATTTTCTTCTGGTGGTCAAACAGCATCACGTCGGTAGTAATTTGCGGCGCGCTCACCCCACTGGTTTCATACGTCATGATCGCGCCGTAAGGTGTCTTGCGGATGCTGTCAACGCGGCCCGACCGGGAGGGCGAGATCGTCAGCTTCGCCACCGGCAAAGATTTGTTGAGATTGACAATCTGCGTACCCTCACCGCCCGCAACATAAAGATACTGGTTCAAACGATAGGGGCCGGAGGAATTCACCAATTCCTTGCCCAGTTGTTTGTCATAAACACTGCTGATGGCCCCGGAGCCGGGATCAAATTGCACGCGATAATAGTCGTTTTCAATTGTGTTGCTGACCGGCAGCGAAGCCTCGCCCGCCGTATTGGAGCTGTTGGGTACTGCCTCCGCCATTTGATAGCACTGATAACCCATCGCAGGGACATTCTCCGCCATGAAGCGGATGTGATTATACCCATTGGCGCGCCGCAGAATTTCATAGGGCACAACCTGCATAGAAGGGTATTCCTTGAGCACACGATGGTCATCCAGGTCGGTTTCCACCAAACTGCTGCGCTCCCAACTCAAGGGATTGAACACGACGATGGTAGACGATGGCACATGAATCTGGTCCGCAATCTGGCTCATCGCCTGATCGACGATAGAGTTAATTTCCTGGCGCGCGTTCACCACGAATTGCTCTTTGGTGAATTGCTGCCGCTGCGTTTCCTCGCTGTTCGGTCGGCTATATCCGCCCCACGATGTAAACGTATGCTCCGAGTAAAGAATGAGGTTCTGCCACATCGTTCGGATCAAGCCCTGCTCGCCCGCCACATTTTTCTGAACGTAGGCGCCGAGCGTTGAAAGCTTCTCCGCCGAAAGCGCGCGCTGTTGATTGACGCGGTCGATGGCGGCATAGGGCGCGTCGCTGCCAATGCCATCTTCCCAGTAAGGACCGCCATCGCCGACCACAGTGGGCAACTCGCTGCCGAAGCGGGCGTCAATGTAGCGGAAATAATCGGGGAATGTGGAAAGTATGAGCTTGGGATACGCGTACTGCGCATTCCATTGCTCTACAAATGCAGCTGTGCCGGGGCGAATTTCGGTATTTTCCACCTGCGCTCCGTAAATCAGCGCGGCGTCCGGCTTGTAAGAAGGTGCCTCGTAGGATTGCAGAAACACTGGCAAGCTCTCTGCGCAAGCAGCCATTTGCGGCGGCAACTGGCATAGAAAAGCAAGTTGCGAATATTGCCGCGAATAGGACATCAACACTTTGCTGCCGTCTGGCCCTTGCCACCAGAAGGGCGATTTCGTATTCCAACGGCCCCAGAGCAGGATGGGCGCGCGATCACTATTGCCGGCTGCCGCAAAGTAACGAATGCCCAGCGCGTGCAGAATGGAAGCATAAGACCACGAGTAGCTGGGCACGTCCGTAATGTTCGCATAATCAAACGGAACGCCT
>DASZAA010000415.1:0-27820 GCA_035945615.1 Terriglobia bacterium | reverse complement strand
GGCTGCCGAAACGTTCCGAGCAGGATTCAAAGTTGTGACCACGCCGAGTTGGCCAAAGAAACTAGGGCCCGGACCGCCGCCGCAGTGCTGCATTCCGGGCACCATGTAGAGGCGCACGAAACTCTTTGTTTGTGCCTGGCCAAGCCGAGCGACTACGCTCTTGTAGTAATTCACCGTGTTGAGAGGCGGGATGGCCGCGTCGCTCCAACCGTGGTAGAGGATCAGCTTGCCGCCCCGGTGGTCGAAGGCAGCGAGGTTCGCATCGGTGGCGTTCAAAGCGCGCGCCGTTTCGCGTGTGGCAAGCCGGATTGCGGCATTCACGTTCGCCCCGCGGTAACTCCAGGCATCGTTATCAAATACCATGTCTCGAAAATAGTTGATGCCGAATGCGTACAGCAGGCTTGTTGCCGGTGCACCGCCAGTCATCCAAACCTTCCAACCGCCGCCTCCCAGCTCGCCGCCGGGCATATAGCCGGGAAAAAGCGGCTCGCCGTCGGGTTTCGTGAGCCCGCGATAGATCTTTCGCAGCTCGGCGACCTGCGGAGCGGTCAGACAAGCCGCCGTATCGGATCCCTTGCAAAGGAGCGTTGACGGATTGAAGTGGCATTGGGTGGGATCGTTGAGAATTCCATCCTTGACGCCGTCTTCGACATCGCAGGCCGCGAGCACGGCAGCGCTGATCGCGGGCAGCTTGCTGGCCGGGATATAGCCGGCGCGGTTCACAAGCCCTGGAACCTGCGTATTGAAGAAAGCCCCAGAAAGCAGAAGCGTCCAGTAATTCGCCGGGGCGCCAGCCAGGATGCCATTGTAATCGCCGGGAAATCGTTGCGCTTCCATTAGCGCCTCGCGTCCACCATCGGAGCAGCTTTCAAAATAGGAATAACGCGCCGGCTGACCATAGAAGGCCGCAATGATGGCTTTGGCATTCAAAGCGGTCAGGTGGATCGCGCGATAACCGAAGTCGATCACCTTTTGCGGATGCCCTAGCGCCCAATGCGCGTCCGTCCCTTCGGCACGATGCCCGGTGTCTGTGGAAGCCGTCGCGTAGCCCGCACGAACGGCACGTGCCATATCTCCATAGCTGATACTTCCGGCGAAGCCGCCATTGCCTGCGCCCCGGTATTTGCCGTTCCAGCCAGAAAGAGGCATCCACACTTCGAATTCGATGTGGGAGTCAGAAGACGGTTTCGAAACCGCTTGAATACGGCAAAAGGGCGGTAGGCTGCCAATCGGCTGTCCGCTAGGCAGCGTAAATGCGCCCTTTGTAACGGATTGAGCGGAGGTGATTGTGGTTGCTTTAAGTTTAAGCCCCACGAGCGTGGAGCAGGACACGCCAAGACTAACCGCGCCATTCAGGCAAGCAAGGATCATGAGTAACCAGGGGAAGCGAAGGTGAATACCGGCTTTCCACGAGATCGAAATAAGTCGGGAGCCGCGTTCACACGCTGGCGTTGGGGACGTGCACATTTTCACCTTACCTCGAGCGAAGGTATTTGAAGCCGGCGCCTGTCTTGCAGTACGAGACCAGCCAGATGTTGAGCAATCTTACCAGATTTGGCGTCAACGGTGCGATAAATACGGTACACTTGCTACACTCGGGATGATTGCAAGCTGCGAATGTGACGTAATTTGGAAGCCGGTGATAGTCGTTGGAAGCGGACTCAATAGAAAAACACTTGGGAGCATTTCGGTTTGGTCCCTGCGCTACTCGGAAGGTGGGCCGAGGCGATCAGTTGATTAAGCTGCCGATAAAAGGCTACCCTCTGATGTGATGCGCCCTGGGGACTGATCGTGGGTAGTCGGCGATCGCACGACGTTCCACAGCGGTCCCCCACCGTCCAAGGTGATGCAAGTGAAGGCTGTTGTCGTCAAATTAATGCCTTAGCGCTAACTTCCGAGTGGCTCTTCAATCAACCATGGAGGTAAGAAGACTACGATGCGACGGCGACAGTTCCTCGGTGTGGCTTCGGCTGTCCCGCTTCTGGCGGGTTACCAGCGGCTCGCCGCGGCGGAGAAGAAGAGGGTTAAGATTCGCGATGTCCAGGTTATGGTACTGCAAGGTTTCCGGACGTTCAACCTCGTCAAAATTGTTTCCGATGACGGATTGTATGGGATTGCCGAGGCATATGGAAGTCCCGGAGTCGGCGTCAAGGAACAAATCCTTTCGCTTAAGCCTTGGTTAGTCGGCAAGGACCCACTAGAGATCGACGTACTTTACACTGAGATGGGCAAGGGCACTCATTCGCTCGCTGGCACTCGGACCGACGGCTCCGCACATAACCTGATGCGCGCGGTTAGCGGTATAGAGATGGCGTTGTGGGATTTGTGTGGCAAAATCCTTGGCGTGCCAACCACGACGCTACTTGGTGGTAAATTCCGCGACAAGGTTAGGGTTTATCAAGATTCGGGGCCGAAAAACCCGCTGGACAAGGCGTCCTGCAACGAATGGGCGCAAAAGGTAAAGGCAAACCCGAGTGGCTTCACTGCCCATAAGTTCGGTTTTCTTCATGCTAGTATTGATCCTCCGAGTCGGGTACTCACGACCAAGGCGTTGATTAACATTCGCCAGATGTATGAAAATTGCCGGGAGGCGATCGGCTGGGATCATGACATAATTGTGCACTGCCATTGGGAGTACGATTTGCGGACTTCCATTCAGATTGCTGATGCCGTCGAACCTATTAAGCCGTTGTGGCTCGAGGATCCCTTGCCTGTAGCCTACTCGGGGTCCTGGCCTCGACTATGCGCCAGCTCTCGCGTTCCAATCCTAACCGGTGAAAACCTAACACGGGTAGAGGGGTTTAAGGATTTCATCATCAATCAAGGCTGCGATATCGTGAATCCGGATCTGCGCAACACGGGTGGTTTCCTGGAAACCAAGCGTATTGCGGACCTGGCTCATATATTCGGGATACCGATGTGCAGCCACAACTCAGGCAGTCAAGTCCACACTTATGCTGCGGTCCAGTTCGCGGGGGCGATACCTGACTTCATGGCTTTAGAAACTATGACTGGTCAAGGCGGTTGGATGGATCAGGTGCTGCTTCTGGACGCGGCATACATCAAGAACGGGTTCATCCAGGTAAATGATAACAAACCAGGACTCGGAATTGAGCTGAATCCGGATGTAGTGAAGGCACATCTGGCCCCCGGTGAGGCCTGGTGGGATTAAACCCGGGCCGCGGAAGTGCGATCACCGGCTATCGATCGCTCAAATTGCGTGATAGAGACCATTACAAGCCGGGGCTAAGCGGCCTCCCTGCCAAAACTCACGCGGCCGCAAATTCAATAGGTTAGGCGCTCATCGTTAACATTGTTACGGCCGCCGGGGCCAGTAGCACGACCGATCTCGATTAAAAGTAAGGAGAAATTTGGTAAATTGAGGGCGAATATGAGGACAAGCGTGAGGGCGGTAGGGGGGCGAAGTCAACTATTTCCGGCCCGACGGAATTTTGGCGAGGCACATTGGTCAGTTCCTGAAGCGTGCGTCGGCCCAGCTTCTTGGCCCTGGCGGCAAAGTGCCGACGCTGGTCGTCAAAACGCAGCCGCTTACCTCCGAGCTGTTCGCGCAGGACGTGGTTCTCCTCCTGAAGATAGTTGAGGGCATCTTGCTGCCGTTGGTTTGGCAAGTCAGCAAGAGAAATCAATACGAACCGAAACCGATCAAACGCCAGACGCATTGCGTCATCATACCGCCCGTAGGCGCTGCCAAGGGCCCCCGCCAGATCAAGCTAGAGGGGCACCTGTAAGCCATTCCGCTTGCAGAAGGATCGAGTTTTTGGACCCTACGGGGTTGGAAATGCTTGTCTTTTCTCCACTCGCGGGTTATCTCCCTTCGGCAAAAGAATTCAGCCGAAGTCGAGTTCGATCTGGTCGACATAGCACCAGCCCCAATTCTCGCCGGGCTCAAATGATCTTATGATCGGATGTTGGCTGCGATGAAAGTGCTTAGTTGCGTGCTTGTTCTTCGAGGAATCGCAGCAGCCAACATGACCGCACTCGAGGCACAAACGCAGGTGGACCCAAGTGTCGCCCATCTTCAGGCACTCCTCGCAGCCTTCAGTGCGCGGTGTAACATCACGAATCTGATCGAGATGCGTGCAAGAGCTCATGGTGTTTCTCCATCGGTGGTCTCAATGGGTTGCTAAAAAGCGATGCACGAACGCGACGGCCATAGCGCTCTCGCTGACAGCCGAGGCGCACCGCTTAACTGAATTGTGGCGGACGTCACCAGCCGCAAACAGGCCCGGCATGCTCGTTTCCAGATAATAGGGCTGACGGTCCAGCGGCCACTCGGCCGGATAGCGGCCATCTGTGAGCAAATCCGGCCCAGTGACAAGATATCCGGCCTCATCACGAACGACGCCCAGTTCGGCGGCCCATTCCGTCTCCGGCTCGCCGCCGAGACAAAGGAACAGCCACCTCGCCTCGACCCTCTGCCGCTGGCCTGTCTGGTTGTCCGTGAGCGTAATCCCCTCCAAGGTTTGATCGCCTTCAAGAGCAGCGACTTCCTTGTGCCTTAACACCTCAATCTGCGGAGAGGCGAGAATGCGATCAACAAGGTATTCGGAAAGGGTCTCTTTCAGGCCATCTCCGCGAATGATCATGCTCACCCGGCCCCCAAAACTGGCAAAGTTCATGGCGGCTTGCCCGGCAGAGTTACCGCCTCCAACGAGGAAAACGTGATCGCTGCCGCAAAGCGCGGCTTCACTCGCGCCAGCCCCATAATAGACGCCTGCTCCGCGCAAGCGGTCCTCATTGGGAAGATTCAGCCGGCGATAAGCAACCCCCGTCGCGCAGAGGGTCGCATGCGCCACGATCTTCGTGCCATCGGCAAGGTAGCCGATTCCTTTGCCGGTCCGGAACTCTCCGCGCACACCCTCGCGTAACACCAGGATTTCGGCCCCAAAGCGGCCTGCCTGTTCCCGCGCCCGCTTGGCCAGATCTGCGCCGCTGATACCCTCGGGAAAACCCAGATAGTTTTCGATCCTGGAAGTCGTCCCGGCTTGCCCTCCAATTGCAGACCGCTCAATCACGACCGTCTTCAGGCCTTCGGAAGCCCCATAGACGGCTGCGCTCAGGCCGGCGGGTCCGGCACCGTAGATTGCCAGGTCATATTCCGCGCGGGACGGGTTTCGGAAGTAACCCAGTTTTTCCGTTACCTGGCGGATGGTGGGACACTCCATCCTTATGCCGTCGGGAAACATGCACACAGGCAACCGGCTGTCCCGCAGATCGGCAACGTGAGCCTGCTCAGCGGCTTGAGCGTCGCTCGACAGCTCGTTCCACTGGAAGGGAATGTCACTACGTTGCAGAAAGTCGCGCAGAGCATAGGCTGTTGCCGATCCTCGCGTGCCAAAGAGCTTCAAAGGGAACTCCGAGTTTTTTGCGCCGGGCTCAGTCGTCATGATTTACGAGCACCCCCATGGGAAACACATCATTGTTCTCCATCTCTTCAGTTCGTGGGCTTCCGGGCGGCCACGCTTCGGGCCATGCACCCTGACTTTCGATATCAGCCAATCGCCGAGCCCGAGGAATTGGGCGATGCTGGGCGGGTCAAATGGGTAGAGGGCTGCCCTGTGAGGCGCCAGCGCTCGCCGGGACTGATTTCATCATTGCCCGGGACGGCCGCATTGCCGCAATTTATCTCTTTTTCGACAAGCTACCCTGAGCTGGACTCTGCCGTGCAGCGAGCACCCTCTCGAATGTCGCAAAAGAACTTCAGCCAACCGAAAGGGATGAGGCATGTCGGAGAGGCTTTTAGGGAAAGTCTGCATCATCACGGGTACGGGCGGGAGCATAGACCGTGAAGCCGCCTTAACCTTTGCTCGAGAGGGCGCTTTAGTGGTCGGGTGCGATATGCAGGTTGAAGCTGCACAATCCACCGTGGAGACGGTTCGCGCCGCGGCCGGCCTCAACGCGCTTTTGGCTCTCTTCGACACGGCGGAGGCATATGCCGAGGCGAGGCGCATCAACCGCGCGGTGCTGCTGAATGAATAGGAGGAAACACTGACCATGACGGAGAGGATCGAGAAAATGAGAGTTAGTGATGACGCACTTGATCTGGTGTTTCGGAAAGCCCGTACCTACAACGGATGGCTTCCCAAGCCAGTGCCCGATGAGCTGCTACGGCAGCTCTTCGACACACTGAAATGGGGGCCCACGAGCGCAAATATCAGTCCTGCGAGGTTCGTATTCATTCGTTCCACGGGTGCAAAGGAGCACCTCCGTCCATCGCTTGCGCCTGGGAACGTAGAGAAGACGATGGCCGCTCCGGTCACGGTGATCATCGCCTATGATCTGAAATTCTACGACAAGTTGCCCAGGCTGTTTCCACGCTACCCCGCCATGCGCGATATGTTTGTGAACAACCCGCAGCTGATCCAGGAAACTGCGCTGCGGAACTCTACCTTGCAAGGAGCCTACATGATACTTGCGGCGCGGGCTCTGGGACTCGACTGCGGGCCGATGTCAGGCTTTGATAACGCAAAACTCGATGAGGAGTTCTTTGCGGCTGGCAAATGTGAGTCCTGCGAGCAGGAGTTTTTCCCTGAAGGACATGTGAAATCCAATTTTCTCTGTAACATCGGCTACGGCGACCCTGCGACGCTCATGCCGCGGGGCCCTCGGCTCGACTTTAGCGAGGCATGCACCCTGTTGTGATTGCCGTTTACTTGCACTCGAAGACTCAGCAGCACAGCGACAATAGCATCGGTGGTGTAATCCAGATAGGGCAGCTAATTCGCCGAACCGGGGCCGGATTTTCATTGGCGCTTCGCCCAATTTGCGTTTTGTCGTGGCGGCCTGCGACCGAGGCCATGCGAGGTTTGAATTCTGACGCGTTGAAAGATCGTGAGCCCGAAGCGAGCTGACAACCGGATGTGTAGTCGGCTACTCTTCCATTAAGTTAAGGGCGGCTCGCCTCTAATGGAAGAGTAGCGTGTGATCCAGGAGTTTCTGCGATCAATTCACACAAGCCGACTTACCAGGGCGAATTCGCACTGTTGGCGCGCATTAAAAAACGTATTTTTTGAGCAGAGGCCGGTCCTGAAGAATGAATCAGCATCATCGCCGCAGGCGGGTCGTGAGGTGGTCAATACACCGCGTGACGGATCAAGGTTCTCACGCGAAACGAAGCGTAGTATCCTGGGCGATTTTTCAGCCGTAGGCACGCGGCTTGAGGAGTGCACAGCAAATGCTGCACGCCACTCCCGGCCTCATCTGGCGCGCCCGCGGTGGCATCTTGTGGCGTGCCCGCTCGCCGCAGGTGCTCACGGCACGACGATTCGCCCATGCGAAGCCGCCTTCGGCGATGATGATGACCAAATCCAAACCGCCTGCTGTTCAAATTTGTACGTTTTTACATACGCGCCGACATTCGCACCTGTGGGCAAAATAAGCTGCACGCCTGCCTATTCGGCGAGGAACGGGGTAATATCGGCTTCGACGATCCAATGGATCGACATCCACCAGCCACATCTATGCCGAAGCGACTAGCAACACGAGGCACTAGGCAAGCAGGGACACAACGAGCAGCGGAACACGGATCATTACCGATCTGTCCCACGACGCCTGTAGCTCGCGACCATTCTTGAGTCATTGTCCAGTTTTTGCCGCTTCGGTTTGAAGCCGATTAATTGGTTTTGACAAGCGATTGTAGATAACGACGAACAGAATCAGCATTACGAGCGACGCGAAATAGAACCAGCGCCGCCCACTCCTGCTAAGCACGACCAGCAAGAAGTTGGACAGGATCGCCGAGACGCCCCAGATTTGCATCCGCGCGTCGGCGAACATGTGGAAGAAGCCCATGATTTCCGTTCCGGCAGAGGTTGAAGCCAATCTGAGAGCGGGACGACCGATAGTCAAAAAGAACATGTTCGTGCCGAACACAACTGCTGTGCTTAGAATCCCGACCAGAGACACCAGCCATATCCAATGGTTCATTGTCCTACCGTCTTTCTTTCAAATTGCATGGATCAACAAGAGGCCGACGACGAGCATCACCGCGCAGGTCAAGCCATGAACGGAGCACGCTGTGGCCTTTCGCCCGCCAGACACTAAAATGTTAGACATGTCGCCAAAAGGGATGATGGCGAAAACTAGAAGAACTATGCCTACCGTCCGGTTGTCCGTAGTCAGCATCAGGGTCAACACGGCCAATCCAGATGCAACGTCCCGAATTCCTTTGAGACGCAGCCAGGCGCGAGTGTCAGCATCGGATGCAGGTGGCTTTAGACCAAATGATCCTGAGACTCGTTCAGGAGATACCAGGTAGAAGCAGCCGATAACAATGATCCCCACAGCTACGAGAGCCGCCAGGATGAGCGGAATAGCGTTATGCATAAAATATCTCATTGTTATATAATATAGCAACGCTATATCTGATGCGAAGCATTCGGAAAAGTTTCACCGTTTGCCGGGCGATGCTCCTAGCGGTGCTATACTTCCTATCGATGGCAACAAAGCGGGCAGCGAACCGAATTGCGGAACGAAAACTGCGTGACAGGCAGGTCCGCCGGGCACAGATCATCAGCGCCGCACGAAGAATCGCCGAGCTTGAGGGGTGGTCCAACGTCACCGTTCGGCGGCTATCCGACGAAATTTCATACAGCCAACCCGTCTTGTACGCTCATTTTGGAAGCCGCGACCAGATTCTCGCCGCGGTTGCCATCGAGGGTTTCCAGGAGATCGGCCTGGCTTTGGAGAAGGCACGGAAACGGGTTAAGCGTGGGAATGCGGTCGAATCGGTCGCGGTTGCATATCTGGAGTTCGCCGCGTCTTCACCCGCACTGTATGAAGTGATGTTTTCGCTCAGCCTGTGCGTACCGTTCAGTGCCGCGGCTACTCCTCCGGCGCTGCGTTTCGCGTTTTCCCAACTCATGGAGTTGTTTCAGGGGCAGAGATCGAAGTCAGAGGTCATATCGGAACTGTTTTGGGCGAGCCTCCATGGTATCGCCGAGCTAACAAGAACCAAGCGATTCCCGCGCGCCCGTCAGAAAGAGCGCGTGAGGGCGCTCGTCGAGCTCTTCAATTTCCCAAGAGATGAAACGGCACAGGCGGTGAAAGCGGGATGACTGTAACAGGCGCGCTCTCGTCTTTTCGCAAACCAGGCAAGATGAGTCCTCACAAACGCGTATATCCCCATCAGCTCCCGCATTGTCGGCAACCCATCCACTACGGCGGCAAATGCAGCCTGCGCCGAAGCTATGTATGAGCCGAAGGCATGGCGTGCCGTTCGCGATTGCGCTGGCGAGAGGATACGCGCGGCGCGCGACGGACACGGTACGGATCCATGTAGAGGCGATTCTCTTTTCTGCCTGAGCTGGGGAAGAATCCCGAATTGAGGGATTGGGAGCGGGGGCTGACGACTACCTGGTAAACTCCAATCGCTGGGCTGGAGCTCTGTAGGTTCCAGTCCTGGATCAGGTTAGCGGTTGAGCGGCGGTGCAGGCGTGCCGTCGGACCACTTGCCGACCAAAACCATGAAAATCGTGTAGCGCTCCTCCGGATCGGGCGAAGCGATGACGGGTGAGCCGGGCAAATTCGCGCCCCAGGCCGCGTCCGGCTGATGGACGAAGAACATCAGATGCGGGTGCCAAAGCTCGGCGTCAGGACCGATCGCCTGATGCGGCGATAGCATGTAGCACATGGCGCCGAGCTCAAGCGCCGGCAACTTGCCTGAATCGAAGGCCGCCGCCAGGCCGTGCACGATCTCCGCCTTGGACTTGCCGGCCAGCACCAGCTTCGTCTTTAGCAGATAGCTCGGCACGACGCTGCGCGCCGCCGCCGGATTGAAGCAGATGGGACTGCGATTTTTTGGATTCCAGAAGCCGGGATCGGTTGTGGCCGCGCCCCAGGAGCGCTCGACCAGACAAAGAAACCCGTTGCTGCCTTTGGCCACTGCGGTGTAGCCGTCACGGCCAAGCACCATGATTTCGGCCGCACCTGAAATCGAAGCTGGCGCGGCGCTACGGGCAAGCGCAATTTCAGCCGCCGGACTGGGCATCATATATTGCGCCAGCGGCGCCATGCCCGGATAGTGCGACTGGGCGGTGAGGGATGGCGCGAGCGGTGCCAGCAGGAGTGCGGCGAAAACGGTGGCCGTAGCGCGTATGCAGTGCTTCATTGCGGCAGCCCGAGAACCTGGCGGACGCGGAGACGGGGTAGCTTGGAGTTCGCATGTATCTGAGACGGGGTTGCCGCACTGTTCTTGCATGTTTTTTTGCCAGTCGGCCTCGTTGGCGGTCAGCTTCTTTAATCGGAATCCCCGTTTTGGGTGACTTTCCACGCGCCCAGTATATACCGGGCGACCCGGCGGTTGCACGGCGCCCGTCGAGCCGTGGCGAGTCCCGATGGTATACGCGCTACAATCTGAGGCGTATATTTAGGCCATTCTTCAGCATTTCCAGACACGACGCTCCACTGCGACCGGTGCACGAAGCAGCCCTCTACGGAGTCGCAGGAATCGCACAGCATGCGGGTTTTACCGGTCTCTTGCTAGAGTATAGCCGATCCCAATGACGAAGAGACTCCGTACCAGGTGACCGAAACGACGAACTGCTGGTTGGGCACGGAGACGAGAGTCCCGGTTTGAATTACAAATCCTGACTGCAAGCCATAGGCTCACCGAATGGAGGGGTGTTGGCCGGCGGTTCCGAGCGGATAATCGGCCACTCGGACAGAGCTCGAATGCCGTCCCCGTCGAGCGGATGCTCCGATCCCCCAATGGAAGAGTGGCGCGTTATCCGGGAGCTTCTGCGATCGATTCACAAAGCCGACTTATATACCCGCTATGCCTTTCACAGAAATGCTCACAACTCGTGTTCTTGTTAGCAGCCACCGCTGAGAGGGAGCAGACCGTTTCCATGAGGTGTGCGGGAAAGCCCCCCCAGCGGCAACAACAAGGTTCAGTACCCCAAATGCTGTAGGGCCATCTGCGCGGTGCGGTTGAGTTCCGCCTTCGTTGAACCATTGGCTGCCTGGATGGATAGACCGGCGATGATCGTCGATAAATACCGGGCATAGTCGTCCACATT
The DNA here is from genome assembly GCA_035945615.1 of Terriglobia bacterium. Lineage (GTDB taxonomy): Bacteria > Acidobacteriota > Terriglobia > UBA7540 > UBA7540 > RH2-MAG17b. The sequence goes on along the minus strand of DASZAA010000415.1, from coordinate 16,781 downwards.
GATGTCCTTCGGCAACTCTCCGCTCTTCCGCGCTTTTAGAAGACGCTCCCTTAAGGCGTTTTGATTCTGTTTCCGAATCTCCGTCATGAGATCTCTAGCCGGCGCAGCGTCCAGGCTGCAGCCCAACGCGCCCGTCAGCGTCATGCAGGTCGGCGGATGGCCGGGCGTAGTGAGCAACTTAACCGTGCTTGAGAAGAGCGCACGAATAAACTTGTCGAGTGTCGGTTGCTGCAGGGCCTTACCTGCATCGATCGCTTGCTTTTCCATATAGCGCTTTGCCGCGAGCTGGAACAAGGCGTGTTTATCGCCGAAGGCCGCGTAGATGCTTGACGGATTTAGACCCATCGCTTGCGTAAGGTCGGCCATAGAAGCGCCCTCATAGCCTCGCTCCCAAAAGAGGAGCATTGCAGCTTCCAGCGCCGCGTCTTTATCGAAGTTGATCGGTCGTCCAGTCTTTCCGTTCCCTGTTTTCATGCGTTTGCCTCCCACTCTTCCTATTAGACTCAAAAATCCTGTAACCGATGCACCCCTCGCTACATCTGTAATGAGTGTTCCAGATTGCCCGGAGAGACCGTACAAGGTCGAAATCGGTGCAATGGCAATTTTAATTTGCGAAAGGAGCAATTATGGGAAAGCTTAATGGTAAGGTTGCAGTCATCACGGGAGGATCGAGCGGCATGGCGCTGGCCACTGCCAAGTTGTTTGTTGAAGAAGGCGCCTACGTTTTTATCACGGGGCGGAGGCAGGAGGCGCTCGATGAGGCGGTCAAGCTGATTGGCCGGAACGTGACCGGCGTGCGCGGCGACGCGGCCAATCTCGACGATCTCGACCGCCTGTTCGATACAGTCAAGCGTGAGAAAGGCAAGATCGACATCCTGTACGCGAGCGCCGGCAAGGGCGAGGCCGTACCTCTGGGCGAGATTACCGAGCAGCACTTCGATGCGGCCTTCGGCCTGAATACGCGCGGCACGGTGTTTACGGTTCAGAAGGCGTTGCCTCTGTTCAACGACGGCGGATCGATCTTCATGACCGGGTCAGTTGCTTCGGTGAAAGGTTTTCCTGGTTTCGGCGTGTATTCGGCGAGTAAAGCGGCGTTGCGCTCTTTCGCACGCACGTGGCTCAACGAACTGAAGGGCAGGAATATCCGGGTGAACGTGCTGAGCCCGGGGCCGATCGCCACACCGATGCAAGACCAAGTTCTCACCGAGGAGGCGAAGCAGATGTTCGAATCCCTGATCCCGCGGGGAAAGATGGGTCGTCCTGAGGAAATTGCGACGGTCGCGCTGTTTCTTGCTTCAGACGATTCGAGCTTCGTGAATGGAGTGGAGTTGTCCGTCGACGGCGGCCTGTCGGCAATCTGAATTGGCGGATCTCGGTGAGTGCATAATCGCCGAGTCGCTTACCGACCGATTCTACGTGCGACGCCTGCGTTTCTCACCAGCCTGGGGTCGCACGAGATAGGCAGTATTTATGATTCCCGTGTGGTCGGCCACTCGGAACCTATATCCAGCCTGACACCACTTGACGATAAGTTGGCATACCGTCCCTCTGACCTGTAGCCGGTCGCGCAGAGTTTCGCATTTCAGATACTCTGCGGCCGTTCATACCAGTTGGCACACAAACCGCGGAGTTACACTACAACTCCGCGCTTGTATCTACTCGCTAGCCCGTTGCTGCGCGGGCCTATGATTTCCGAAATGGGGAGGGGCCTACTAACTCCATGTCGTAGCGCCGCCAGAACGCAGCCTGTTCTACCGGCGCCTTGGGATTCTCGACATCCCGGAAGAATTGTTCCATTTTGCCTGCAGGACAGAAGGCGATCAGCATGCGGCTCGGTGTAGCAGCAACAGATGAAAACGTGTGAGGAATCCGGCGCGGCGCCAATACGGATTCTCCCGCATGGAGATGCAGCCGTTGACCGCCTACCTGGAAGACCACTTCGCCCTCCATGATGTAGAACCATTCCTCCTGATTCAGGTGCAGATGCAGCGGCGGCGCATGGCTCTCCTCGATGTGATTGAAGTGAAATCGCCACATGGTAGCAAACGGGGAAGTGCCCGACAAGCAAAATTGGAGGCGGCCAATTGGAAGTTGGTCCACACCTTTGCGGATTGCCCCTGCCTACTCGCCCAACTTTTACGGATTGTGGACGGATGACGCGCGGTCCGGAAGTCAGAAGGCTGACGGTTTCCTGAGCGCGCCCACTGTCCGTATTACCGACGATCCACTCGAAATGCGGCCCGTCACTTCCGCGGATCCCCCGTTACACGTCAACGTGGGATTTTGGGCCGCCGAGGACCGAGGATCGCGATAGCAGGTTGCTGGGTAAACCGTGGCTGACCAGGGAGGATTAAACCGCCCTAAAGCACGAGCCAATTTCCAAGTAGCTGACGATGCGCCCAGAAGCCACGTGGGGATATAGGCCGCTTAGCCGTCAAGGTGAACGCGCTACTCAAGTTCTCGGAGTCGAAAGTCGCATGCCAGATCGAGTTCGTCTCGTGAACGCCTTGCCCGCAACAATCTGATTTTTTCCAGACTTTGGGAATTTCTTCCTTGAGATTACAATGTAGGCCGTGGCTGAAACTAAGGCGGAGATCGAATGTGACCGCTCATCGCGAAAGTTCTGGCTGGGAGGGTCCGGCCTCGTCGTTGGAGTAATTCCCGTCGCGGAGCTGGCGCTGCACTTGTATGCCGGGCGCCACTACGGTTATTTCCGCGACGAGCTCTATTACTTAGACTGCGCTCGACACCTTGCCTGGGGGTACGTCGATCAGCCGCCGCTGATCGCGCTAATCGCGTGGCTGGAGCGCACGGTGCTGGGCGATTCACTCTCAGCCATTCGCTTCCTGCCTGCTCTTTCCGCGGCGGCCAAGGTCCTGTTGACGGGCCTGATCGCACGTGAGCTCGGCGGCCGGCGTTTCGCCCAAGGGCTAGCGGCGTTGTGCGTCCTGGTGGCCCCCGGCTTTCTTGCCATAGATCATTTTCTCAGCATGAACACGTTCGAGCCGCTGTTCTGGCTTGCGTGCGCGTACCTGGCGATCCGCATGGTCCGCACTGGCAACACCAGACTGTGGCTCTGGTTCGGAGTGGTGGGGGGCGTGGGCCTTGAAAACAAATACTCTATGGCGATCTTCGCTTTCGGTATCGCCATGGGCCTGCTGCTGACGGAGCAGCGGCTGCTGCTGCGCTCAAAATGGCTCTGGGCCGGGGGCGCTATCACGTTCCTGTTCTTCCTGCCTAACCTATTGTGGAATGTCCACCATCACTTCCCGTTTCTGGAACTGCAAGGGAACATAAGGCGAAGCGGACGCAACGTCGCCTTGCCACCGCTCACGTTCCTGCTGCAAGAAACTCTCGCTATGCTCCCGCTCAGCACTCCCATTTGGCTGGGAGGGCTGTGGTTTTTCTTCTTTCGGCGCGAAGGCAAGCCGTTCCGTTTCCTAGGTTGGGCTTGGGTTGTGACCGCGGTGGTGATCATGGCGCTTAGCCCGCGCACCTATTATCTTTTCCCTGCCTTCCCACTGCTATTTGCAGGTGGCGCCGTATTATGGGAGCAGTGGCTGGCCCGCCCGCGGCTGGGATGGATCAAGCTGGCCTACGGCGCCTTGATGGTCCTGGCCGGCGGACTGCTGGCGCCCACCGCAGTTCCGCTGTTGCCAGCCGAGATGTACATCCGCTACGCCGCCGCGACACACTTGCAGCAGCCGCGCATTGAGAATCAGAAGCTGGGTCCGTTGCCCCAGTTGTTCGCCGATCAGTTCGGCTGGCAGGAAATGGCAGCGACGGTGGCAAGCGTCTATAAGGGTCTGCCGGCCGATGTGCGCGCGCGCACCTGCATCTTTGCGCAGAACTACGGCCAAGCCGGGGCGATTGATCTCTTCGGCCCACGCTATGGACTACCACCGGCCATCAGCGGCCACCAGAGTTACTTCCTGTGGGGACCCCGCGGCTGCACGGGTGAGAGCATGATCGTAATGGACGGTGAGGAAAGTACGATGGAGCGTCAGTTCACCTCGGTACGCAAGATGGCTCACGTCTCGAACCCGTACTCCATGCCTTACGAACATTTCAACGTATACTACTGCGAGGGGCTAAAAGAACCTCTTAACCAACTCTGGCCGCGCTTGAAGCACTGGGACTAGCACCGCTGCCTCACGATGCTACGGAAATGGAAGTGCTCGGAGCTCACCGTTAGTTCCGCTGCTCCATGCGGAGTTGGCCCCAAACAGCGCTGGAGAATGGTCGCCAGATAACCGTCGCAAAATCATCTTCGCGTCCCAAGGGGGAAATAGATCCTTGCTCACGGTCTACCGCTTACGGATCGCTCTCCACGGTAGGCGCTCGGAAACAATTGTCGGGCTTGCGGGCCCTCATCTAATCGCGGCTGGCACTTGGCTGTGCAGTCGGCAAACCGTAGAACTGGCCTCGGCGAGCGTTCCCGAGCGGGTCACGCGCGATCCGGAAGTTAGGAGGCCGACGGTTTCCTGAGCGCGCCCAGTGTCCGTGTAGCCGACTATCCATTCAGAGCCGGCGCCGCGCTACACCATTTTGGGATGTACAAAGACGTGAGCCGAGTCGCGATATTCTGGTTGTACAGCGCAAATCGGTTCATTCTGGCTTGGCCGACGGCAGTAAAGAGGCGCGAATCCAACGCGAGAGAATGAGAGATAAGAATAAACAGGGTTGTGGGCAAGAATGGCGGCTAGATATACGCGTGGAGTACCTCGTCGACTGCCGCGTCGCCGGTGGGATATTTGACGCCTTTCAGGGGACTTCCCGCCTCCAACAGCGCCTTGACCACCCGCGCGAACTCGCCATCCGAGTGACGCTTCTCCACCAAGCAGTCGTACAGTGCGTATTCGAGAGGCGTCGCATCATACCTGGGATCGCGAACATCCACCGGATGCCCGCGCGAAATCAGTAGCTCCACCAAGTCACCCGAACCCGCCCACGCCGCATTGTGCAGCGGCGTGTAGCCATGGCTGTGCTCCGGATGCGCGACCATAAATCCCAGGTCGAGCATTAGCTTCACCGCGTTGTAATTCGTGTTTGTCTCCCAGCAATACTTCGCCACGAGTTCGCGATCCACATCCGGCAGTTCCGGTACGATCTCCGGATGCTCGTTCGCGATCGCCTTCGCCTCCGCGCGCCGCGCTAACACGCAGTTCACCAACAATTGCGTCGCCACATCGCTCTCCGCGTACAGGAAATCGAACATCGCGTGGTGCCCTTTCATCAGAGCGATTTGGTGCGAATAAGAATTGAAGCGCAGCGTCCACTGATAAATCGTGCCGCCGCGCCCTTCATAGCCAAGCGGTGGAAACTCCGGCGGTTTGCCGATCCGCTGCGCCAAGCAGCCCCGATCCTCTGTTACCAATCTCTCCGCCAGCGCCAGATCGCCTAGCGCAGCTGCCAAAAAGATGTCCGCTTTCGCCCCGCGTTCCAACAGGAATCGCGCCACGTCCGGCGACTCGCCGATAAGCCATTGTGCCGGGGTTGAATCGTGATCCTCGTCGCGGGCGTCAATTCGAGCCCCATGGTCCAAGAGCAACGCGGCCACCGCCACTGTTCCGGCGCAGTGCAGGGGAGTCCGCGCGTCCACCCCCTTCGTGTCAGTCAGAGAAGGGTCCATAGCCAACATCTCCGCCAGCTTATCGGTCAACCCTGCCCGCGCCGCCTTGTGTACCGCCGGGTCCGTATTTTGTTGCGCCATTCCCCCAGTGTAGGCCGACTCCACTGCGGTAGGAAAGCGGAAGTTCTCCCAAACATTGCGTTATCATCTCTGGCTCCCGCGTCGCTGGGTTCACGCTCGTATCCGGCCGCGTTCGCCGGAAACGAGGATGGGATTCTGAACGGATCACGCGCAATTCGGAAGTTGTCCACAACGCGCTTTCGGGGGAGGAATCTCTCTGGGCTCCCGATGGCTCGCGATTAACATGACTGCGCACTTGACGATAAGTCGGCAACACGCCCTTGTGATCTACATCATCGTTGCGACGGGTCAAATTCAAGGTTAGGCCGTCATACGTTAAATTGACGCCCGCTGGCTCAACTTCCGAGCTGCCGTCATCCTCTATCGGAGCAGGTATCGTGATTGAGTTAGGGCGGTAAGGCCGAGGCGCGAGTGGAACTCGTGGACACCGAAACGAGTGATGCGTAGCGCACGAGTGTCGCGCCGGCAGGCGATCCAGCCGAGAGCGATGAGGCGGGAGTAGAGTGCGGCACCGAGGGCGCCGGCGATGTGGGGACGGTGTTCGGTCCAATCGAGGCACTGGCGGGCGAAGGCTCGGCGCGAGCGGCGGAGGGCGTCGACGTCGATGCCAAGATTGGCGAGCCAGGCGAGGCCGCCGTGACCGAGTTCGTAATCACGTTCGCCGCAGGGGCGGATAACTTTGGATTGTTCAAGGGCGCGCGAGAGATCGACAGCGATGCGTCCAGCGAGATGGTCGTAGCATCGGCGCGCGGCATACATATCGTCGGGGGCGCGCATACCGGGTGCTGCCGGGCGGGCGCGAGGCAACGTGGAGATCGACCCGAGAGCTTCAAGCACGTGGACGACCTCAGGGCCGGCTAGTGCGTAGTAGCGATGACGGCCGGTGCGGCGCACGCTAAGCAGACCACCATCGACGAGCTTCGAAAGATGCGCACTGGCGGACTGCGCGGAAATATTTGCGATTAGCGCCAACTCTCCCGCAGTGCGGGCGTTGCCATCCAGCAAGGCGATCAGAATTGCTGCGCGTGCAGGCTCGCCGATGAGCTCTCCGACGGCTGCGATAGGGTATGTGGTGTTCATGCTTCCATTCTAGTGCGACGGGGGCGACAACATTTCACTTTTGGATGAAACATCCATCCGTGATGGAGGGCTAGGCTGAAGGTGTGAGGAAACGGTAAGGAGTGGGGCAGCTTTCTTGCAAAGGAGTTCCATCAGATGACCGAGACCAGATTTCTTACGATTGAGCCGAAGATTCTTTATTTTGGTACCCCGGTAGCGCTGATCAGTTCGCTGAACGAAGACGGTCAAACGAACCTGGCACCGGTATCGTCATTCTGGACGCTGGGCTGGACGATTTTGCTGGGATTGCTGGACGAAACGAAGACTGCGGACAATGTGCGCCGACATGCGGAGTGCGTGGTGAATTTGCCCGCGCCGGAGATGTGGAAGCAGGTGGAGAAGCTTGCACCGCTGACGGGAAAGAGTCCGGTGCCGGATTTGAAGGCCAAGCAGTTTCACTTCGAGCGGGAGAAATTCGACGCAGCCGGGCTGACGCCGGGGGAGAGCGAGTTGGTGAAGCCAGCGCGCGCCATGGAGTGTCCGGTACACATGGAGGCGCGAGTACGAGCGGTACACCAACTCGGTGGCGAGAGGCTGGAGCAGCTCGGCGGGGGCGTGGCGGCAGAGGTGGAGGTGGTGCGCGTCCATGTAGCGAGCGATCTGGTGATTAGGAATCGATACATTGACGCAGCGAAGTGGTCGCCGCTGATCTACAACTTCCGGCATTACTACCGGTTGGCGGAAACGGAATTGGGAAGGACATTTCGCGCGGAGGTCTAAGCGCAAGTGAACACCTGTTAAAGCCCCCGGGCGCGATTTCGCCTGAAGCATCAATTAACAATGCGGAGTAACGTGGCCAGATGGTCCGCAAAAGGGAAGTAGCCCTGGGGCAACGATGACAGCCACCCTCCTGATTATGTCCGTGTGCCCGGCCAACCGCCCGCAATCCGAAACGGTGTGTGATGCTGAGGGCAGGTCCATTTGGAAACTATCCTCCGCAGCCGACAAGCCAGCAAACCATCCCAGTGACCTGGAGTTTGGTGTCGGCGAGCCAGAATCAAGGTTAGCCCGATACTCGTCAAGTGGGCGCCTGGCCGTCCAACTTCCGTTTGGCGCGTTATACGGGAATTGTGGCTCGTTGCGGGGATGCACATCCAAGCAGAAAGCCGTTTTGCAAACGCGGTTACGCTGTTTTGTGTTGACCGGATGTTGATAGAAGAGAAGCAGTTCAGGGCGTCACGAGCTCATTCAATTTGCCCCTCCACAGCGCTGACGAGAAGCGTTTGAAGGGAGTAGGCGAGGAAGGCGACCAAAATCCCGGCTCCCAGCACAACTGGAACCGGTAGTGGCAGCAACACCGCGCACAACCCGATGGCCACTCCAGAGCCTGTGAGATGGGCTACATCCGGCAACCAATCCGGCCATGGCTCTCGCCGTTGCCGTCGAATGCGTGCCTGCAAGCCCGAGCGGAAGCCTGAACTTAATTGGGGAGCAGCGATCTCTTCGCGCAGTCGAAGATCGAGTTGACTCTGTAACGCGGCAAACCGTGTGCACTCAACACACTGCGACAAGTGACGTTCCAATTGGCCTTTCTCCAGGGGAAAAAGGTCACCCTCGAAGCTTTCCAATAATCTCTCTTGCATTTCATGGCAGTACATACTTCACCTCCTGATCATGTCTGCCAGCGCCCGGCGCGCGCGATGTAAATGGCTCTTCACCGTGCCCTCGGGAAGGTCGAGCATGTACGCGACATCTTCCACGCTATGCTCCTGAAGATAGAAGAGCGTAATCACCTGTTGTTGCACCCCCGGCAAGCGCTCGACAAGCTGTTTGATTTCGATCTGCCGCGGCCCCGCTTCCCAACGGGCGGCCGGCGGATCATGGTCCGCGATGGGCACAGTCTGCCGGTAGGAGTCCGCCCGAAGCGCCGCAAGAGACGTATTTCGTGTGATGGTATAGAGCCAAGTGGAGATCGAAGCCCGGCCATCGTAGTCCGGAAGCACTTGCCACATCTTAAGAAAAACATCCTGTGTTACCTCTTCCGCCCTCGCTGCCTCCTTCAAAATCGAATACACCAAGCGAAATACCTTTCCCTGATAGCGGTTTAAGAGGAGATCAAAAGCCTCGGCGCAACGGCGTTGGTGCAGCAGGCTTCGAACGTCCTCGTCGGACATGCTTCTTTATACTCGCGACGTTTCCTCCCGGTTGCAAGCAAAATTCCTTACGCGACGGTGCAACCCGATATGCAGTGCGGAAGTATAAAGAGTCGAAAGGTGGATACTGCATATGGAAATCGTAATCGTGATCGTGGCCCTCATCGCCTTTGTGGGCTTTCGGCAGTGGCTGAAACACCAGCGCAGAGCGATGATTCACCGGGAGCGCCTTGCTGCCATTGAGAAGGGGGTCGAGCTCCCGCCGCTGGAGCAAGAGGTCAGGCGCAGTAACTGGAACGTGCAGCGGATTCTTCTGCTGGCCGGGCTCATCTGGATTTCGCTCGGCATCGGTCTTTTTGTGGTGCTCAGCGCTCTGCTGGCTCATCCGGAGGGACTGACGGATCTCCGCTCGGGAGTCCAATGGCTTGGTGTCGCGCCCGTGATGATCGGATTCTCACATCTGATGGTCTATCTGGTCGGGAGAAAGAAAGAAAGCTAGAGGTTTCGGAAAGGAAACCAAAATGAAGAAAATGCATTGTGCCTTACTCACCCTGAGCACCGTGACCATGGCGCTGTGGCTCACAGGCCCCTGCCCGGTGAGCGCGCAGACCGCCGGGAAGTTTGAGCCGGCGCAACTCCGGGAAGATTTCCAAATCGCCCGGCAGGCCCTGGAGGAAAGCAACAGCGGTCTCTACCGCTATACGAACAAGGCCGAGCTCGATCGAGTCTTTGATGAGGCTGAAAAGTCCTTTGACCATCCGATGGACTTTCATGAGTTCTATCGCGTGATGATGCCGACCATCGCCGCCATCAAATGCGGCCACACTACCATTTCGATACCCCCGGATGTTCGGGAGGAGACAGAACGCTTGCCCTGGCTTCCCTTTGACGTGAGAGTGCTCGATTCCAAGCCCTATATTTTTCGGGACTACGTGACTGGCGGAGTTCTTGCAGGAAAGGAAATTCAAGCGGTCAACGGCGTCCCTGCCGCCCGCATCGTTTCCACAATGCTTGCCGCGACGTCCAAAGATGGGGATATTCAGAGCTCCCGCGAAAGAGAGATCAGCAATAATTTCGGCGGGAACCTCATCACCTTGCTTGAACTGGGATCGCCGTACGAGGTCGTGCTGACAGGTTCCGGAGGCAGCAAGACAGAGAAGGTTCAGGTGGCCGGTTTGAGGCATCAGGATCTGATCAGGCTCTCGAAGACGCTCTATCCCCAGGATCAGCCGAGCAAGGATTTCGCGGATTTGAAATTTCTGGACGGTGGACAAATCGCGTATTTGACCTATTCCCAGTTCGGGACGAACGTGGAACAAGGCCGGGCATTTATGAAGTGCGCTTTCAAAGCCATTCAATCCAAGGGTTCGCGGGCGCTTATCCTTGACGTGAGAGAAAACACCGGGGGTGAAGGTGAGCTGGGGGAACTCCTGTTCTCCTACCTCGTCGCCACACCGTTTAAGTACTACGACGACATCATTGTCAACAAGTGGAAGGGTAGTTTCAGTTTCACAGCCAAGTACACAGACCCGCACCGGGACCTCAATGTCCCGGAAGGAGTAGCCGAGCCTCGTGCCGATGGGAGGGACCACATAACACTAGCCGCCGAGCCCCTCTTGGGCCTTCAACAGCCCAGCAAACCCACGTTCACCGGGCGCCTTTACGTCTTAATGAATGGAGGGTCGTTCTCCACAACCGCGGAGTTCCTTTCCGTGCTCGACTCTCACCATCGCGCCACTTTTGTCGGAGAAGAATCCGGCGGCGGATACTACGGCAATACCTCTGGGAGCGCGGCAAGAATCGCCCTTCCCAACACCAGACTGGTGATCTATATCCCGGCTATGGACGGTTACGTTGCTGTCCTTGGCGGCCACGAGGCCGCCCGTGGCGTGATCCCGGATTTCCCCGTGAAACAAACCATCACGGATCTGGTGGCCGGGGTGGATCGGGATTACGAGCTGGCGTTGGAACTGGCCCGAAACAGCCGATGAACCGTTCGGTCCGATGTAGCCTCGCGTTGGCGTTCTCGAGGCGACGGGCGGCAAGGAGAAGGCCTTGCGCATCCGGCGGGAGGCTTCGCCGGGCTCGAGGGCACGCGTGGATCCTTTCGCTTCGATGGCCGTGGCGGCCCAGAACCGGCTTGCAGGAAACAAAATGTGAGGTTCTGGGCGAATGGTCGGCTACTCGGAAAGTGGTCGATGGAATTGCGCATTTCTCCAGTTTCGGCGGCTGAGACCTAATCACTTTTAGATCGGAAGCTGACTGCTGACCATATCTGAGGGATTCAAAGCGACTTGGCAACCTCGGCGGCCCTACCCTAACTAGGCTGATTGTCCTCGCCTTCGCGGGCCGCGTCAATCGACCGCGGAATAGACACATCTGGCGTCAGACTCCGCCGCTCGTAAGACTTCCCCTGCCAAGTGTAAAACGCTGCTTTCGGAAGAATTACGAGATACGCGTGACCGGCTTTGAATCCGGTCCCGCCGAGTAGCCGGCCAGCGGTCTCGGTTCCGACGATAGTCACGAAAGCCCACAAATACGGTGGCCCCCCGCATATACATTGAAGCTGCCGCTCCTCAAGAAACCAATCAAAGTCATGCCCGAACTCTCAGCAATCGCAACGGCCAGACTGGAAGGCGCGCCAATAGCCGCGAGCACAGGGAACCCAGCCACGAGAGCTTTCTGCACGAGTTCAAAGCTTGCCCGGCCGCTGACCAACAACAACGAATGGCGTATCGGCACGCTATGCTCCATCAGAGCTGCGCCGACCAACTTATCCAAGGCATTGTGCCGCCCAACATCTTCCCGCACCGACTCCAATTCGCCTTGCAGATTGAAGCGAGCTGCGGCGTGCAATCCTCCAGTCGTATTGAATGCCCTTTGCATCTGGCGCAGCCGGTCAGGCAAGGACTGAATCATCCCTGGTTCGAATTGGATGTCGTCCGTTGGGAGCACTGGACAATCGCCGACCTTCAAATCGCGCAGGGAGGCTTTTCCGCACACGCCGCAGGCGGAGGTCATCAAGAAGTTGCGCTGGGCCTGAATACGCGCCTGCGGCTCGGAACTTACCAACTGAATGACTATGATGTTTGAGTTTCCATCGCCCGGAGGACCCGCAGAGCGGATCTGTGAGATATCGTCGATGATTCCTTCGGAGAAAAGGAAGCCTGTAGCCAATTCAATGTCATCTCCCGGTGTGCGCATCGTGATCGAAAGGCTCTGACTGCCAAGCCTGATTTCGAGGGGTTCCTCCACTGCCAACGCATCGTTGACCGTCGAGGCGATTGAGCCCTCGATCCTCCCGACCGGAACTGGAATGACCGCGGCGCTCACAGGCCCTTCCCCACGGCTTCCACAAGATCGAGGAAGACTGCAAGAGCATGCCGGCTGTCTTCACTACGGAACCGGCGCAGCAGTTGCAGGAGACTGGGTGCTCGATGAGTCTTTTCTTTCCCGGCGCCCTCGATGATTGTTTGAGCTACGCTGCTCAAGACGTCAGGAGGGATGCTGCCGAAGAGTTTCGTGAGTAGAATAAAATTGCGAATGGCGCGAATTACCTCAGGAGTGTCAAGGGCAGCGGTCAACTTATCGACGAGCCGGTCGCTGGCTCCCAGCATACCGCGCAGCAGATCCAAGACGCCGGCGTCATGCAACCCCTGAAGTGCTGCGTATGCGTCCAAAATGGCTTCAGCATGTTCTTCCGGAGCGTGCTCCAGCCGCCTGCGCAACTCCTCTCGATCATCCCGAGGGGCAACTTCTAAAGGGACCGGTTGAGCCATGGCGTGACCTATTCCTTTCCTGGAGCCTGCTGGGCGTGAACGCGTCCGCTGCCAGGCATCCGGTAGTCGTTCCGCTTCCACTTCCGCTCGACTTCTACACCATGTTGAGGAGTGGGATGGCCGAATCGCGGATTGATGCGTGGAAGCGGGCTCTCACCGACCTCCTTCAATACTTTGAGTTGAACGCTCGCTTCTTTGTAGGCTGGCGTGTGGGTAATCGGGTCGGTGTGATTTCCTGTGAGGCGATTCACTGCGCTTTCCGGCGAGTTCATGGGCATATACAATTCGTGTCCACTAACCCGGTCCGTAACCAGCGCGCGTACACGGACTTGGCCGTACCGCGAAATAAGCTGCACCCATGTTCCACTCTGAATCCCGCGTTCCTCCGCCAGTTCGGGGGAAACTTCCACGAACACGTCTGGACTCTTCTGCCGAATACCCTCAGTGCGATAAGTGAGATTTCCTTCATGGAAATGCTCGAGTAGCCGGCCGTTGTTCAGGTGCAGGTCATACTCGGCGTTGGGCTGATCCACCGGACCGGTCCACGAGAGAGGAAACAATCGCGCTTTGCCGTCCGGGAAGTTGAATTCCTTGGTGTAAAGCAGCGGCTGGTCTGTTCCATCCGCCGCCACAGGCCACTGCAAGGACTTGTAGCCTTCAAGCCGCTTGTAGTTGACTCCAGCGAACATCGGCGCCAAAGCGGCGATTTCATCCATCACCTCGGAGGGATGCTCATACCGCCAATCGGCCCCCAAATGATTGGCTACATCCTGGATGATTTTCCAATCCGGCCTGCAGTCCCCGAGCGGCTCGAACACCTGGTAGAGCCTCTGGATTCGGCGCTCCGTGCTGGTGAAGGTCCCATCTTTCTCGAAGCTCGGCGCACCCGGAAGAATCACGTCTGCATAATGGCAGGTATGGCTGAAGAAAATGTCCTGCACAATGAAAAAGTCGAGCTTTTCAAATGCCGCCTCCACATAGTTGGCGTTCGAGTCTACAATGCCCATTTCCTCGCCGATAATATACATCGCCTTGAGCTTTCCCGCATGAATAGCCTCCACCATCTGATGATTGTCGAGGCCATTCGTGGAGGGGAGCTTAGCCCGCCAGGCGGCTTCGAAGCGGGCTCGCACGCTGGGATCATCCACCGGTTGATATCCGGCGAGTTTATTCGGCTGCGAACCGTTGTCACTCGCACCCTGCACGTTGTTGTGACCGCGCATAGGATAGGCGCCGGTTCCAGGCCGCATATAATTGCCCGTTACGAGTAGCAGGTTCGAGATGGCCGTCGAGGTATCAGAACCCATGCTGTGCTGTGTGACTCCCATGGCCCACACCACGCACAGCCGCTTCGCCTGGGAGATCATTTGGGCCGCCTTCGTGAGCGTCTCCACCGATAGCCCGGTAATGCCGGAAGCCGCTTCCATCGTGAACGGCTCAAGGCTCTTGCGGAAGTCGTCCAGCCCATGAAGCCACTGCTTTAGAAATCCCTCATTAGCGAGATCGTGGTCCAGTAGATAGCGGCTGATGGCACTGAGCCATACCAGATCGGTGCTCGGCTTGGGGTGCAGGAAAAGATCAGCCCGCCGGGCCATTTCGTGCTCGCGAAGGTCAGAAACAATTAGCTTTTGCCCATTCAGTTTGTGAGCGCGCTTGATCCGGCTGGCGATAACGGGATGGCTCTCCGCAGTATTACTGCCGATGATCACCACCAGATCGGCTTGCTCAAGATCTGAGATCGATCCTGAATCGCCGCCATAGCCTACGGTGCGGAAGAGCCCGACGGTGGCGGGATTCTGGCAGTAGCGGGAGCAGTTATCCACGTTGTTGGTGCCTACGATTGCTCGCGCCAGCTTCTGCATGAGAAAGCTTTCCTCGTTCGTACACTTGGACGACGAGATGAGACCGATGGAGTCCGGCCCTGACTGGCTTTTGATTTCCGCGAGGCGGCGCGCCACCAGCGCCAGTGCCTCGTCCCAACTGGCCTTGCGAAACTTGCCGTTTTCACGAATCAAAGGCGAGGTCAGGCGGTCCGGGTCGTTGATATGTCCCCAGCCGAATTTCCCCTTGATGCAGGTGGAGATTCCATTTGCAGGCCCACGCTCGGGCGCAATTTTCAAAATGTGGCGCTCCTTGGTCCACACGTCGAAGCTGCATCCGACGCCGCAATAAGTGCAAACTGTCTTTGTTTTGCGGATGCGGTGCTCCCGCATGGCTTCTTCGGCTTCGGAAAGCTCAAGAATTGGTCCATAACCGGCCTCCGGCTCGATACCCTTCACTACATCGATCATGTGGTTGAGGGCGGACTTTGGCAGAGCGGTGAAAAAGCCTGCGCGACCGAGCATGGATTTTTCCATCAGCGCATTGCAAGGGCACACTGTAACGCAATGGCCGCACGAGACACAGCTCGATTCGCCTATCGTCGACCCCCCATCCCAAAGTACGCGAGGATTAGGGTCCTCCCAGTTGATGGAAAGCGTTTCATTGACCTCGACATTCTGGCAGGCTTCGACGCAGCGCCCGCAAAGAATGCACTGATCGGGATCGTAGCGATAGAACGGATTCGTCTCGTCAACTTCGTAGGGCTTCGGTTTAAAAGGGGCACTCTGATGTTCGATCGCTAGTAGTTTCGTCGTGTTGTGTACGGTACAGTTCCCGTTGTTGTTGTCGCAAACCGTACAGTAGAGGAGATGGTTGCCGAGAATTCGGTCGAATGCTTCCACCTGTGCCGCCTTCGCCCTTTCGGACCGGGTCGAAACCGTCATTCCGTCGGCGACAGCAGTCGTGCATGCGCGAACAAGTTTTCCGTCCACCTCCACCATACAGGTGTCACAAGTCTGAATGGGTCCGAGCTGCGGATGGTAACAGACGTGCGGAAGCTGATTGCCGCATTGCTCGATTAAGTCGACAACCAGTTCACCTGGCTGCGCTTCGTGGACAGCCCCATCAATCGCTATGCGAACCACGACTCTCTCCTCTTTCTCTTCGCCCCCGGTTCGGCGCTCGACTCGATATAGCGCCAAGGTGCCATTGCAGAAGCTGCCAACGCGAATGTTTATCTCTCCATCTCTTGTACTCTCCCAACTAAGCCAACGCAAGTACCTTGCCAGGCACCCAAGAGCGCCAAGTCAATGACGAGCCTAAACTGCAAGCGCTATAGGGCGATCGGACGGACAATGATTTGAAGCAACCACCGCTCCAGCTTCGTGTTCAACCGACGGCGCTGTCATAACGGGTTACATTTTAATTTGGCCCGACGATACCTAAAGAGTTACATTTAAAATGTCGCGATACGATGTATTTACATATCAGCTCAATTCTGATACGATGCGCGACGCACATGTCTTAGAGGGCAAGTGAGGCGAGGCTACGAATTTGCGCAGACATTTCATATACATTGCGGTTCTTACGTTTTTTCTTGCAATTGGAGTATTTGCATTTGCCCAGCAGCCGGCCACGAATGCCGCTGCGCAGTCGCCGGCTGCAGCCCAAGGTCGCAGGGCCTTCCATCGCCCTCCGGCTTACCCGCCGCATGCGCCTTCTCCTCTGGCGGAAGTTGCTCAGGGAAAGCAACTGTTTGAAGCCAACTGCAGTTTTTGTCATGGCTCAGACGCCCGAGGTGGCGAGACAGGGCCGAATCTGGTCCGCGCACAAGTTGTCCTGGACGATCAACATGGCGAGCTCATCACTCCCATTGTGCGGAACGGCATTCCCGACAAAGGCATGCCCAAGTTCGATTTGAACGCTGGCGACATTGCTGCCATCGCGGCTTTTCTGCACAGCTTGCCGCTTGCCAACCGCGGCGCTCCGAGCCAGCTCGATATTCTTGTGGGGAACGCAGCGGCCGGTCAAACATACTTTAACGAGCATTGCAGCGCGTGCCATTCCGTCACCGGCGACTTCGCCGGCATCGGGGCGAAGTATGATCCCAAAACGTTGCAGAATCTGATTGTATCGGGCGGAGCGGGCCGGTCGGGTTTTCGCCGCCCAGGCGCAGTGCCATCGAATGTCCCGCCCACCACGGTCACCGTGACGCTGCCTTCGGGCAAGACCGTAACCGGCAAGCTCGATCAGCTT
>DASZAA010000414.1:0-2691 GCA_035945615.1 Terriglobia bacterium | reverse complement strand
TCTCAGGCTTGCTCTACTCGCTGGCGTTTGCTACGCCGGACCGTGCGTTTTTCTTCTTTCCGCTCAGACCGCTCCTATCGTTCTCGTTCAGGATGCCCAAGGCCGCCAGGTTTACATCAATCCCGATACGCCCGCGCCGCCTTCCGTTTCAAACTTCACAAGACTCATGAAACCCGCGGCGGCAGGGCCTCAGACTCCTGTGCCCCCGCAAATTCAAAGTTTCATCGACCAAACCGCGGGGCGCTTTCAGATAGACCCCAAGCTGGTCAAGGCCATCATCCGGGTAGAATCGGGATTTAACACCCGCGCCGTTTCCTCGAAAGGCGCCGAAGGGCTCATGCAGCTCATCCCCGCAACGGCGGAAAGATTCGGGGTGGCGGACCCGTTCAATTCCGAGCAAAACATTCAGGGTGGCGTGACCTATTTGCATTATCTTCTCGACCGCTTCAACGGCAGTGTTCCTCTCTCGCTTGCCGCTTATAACGCGGGCGAGAACCGCGTGGATCGCGACCGGGGCATCCCTGCGATTCCGGAGACCATCAATTATGTACGGAAGGTGACGTCGCTCTATCGCCAGGGCGCAGTGAGTCAGGCCCATTCGTCAGCACAAGCGGCGGGTCCAGAACCGTCTGGCAGCGATGCGCCCATTTACCGCTATATTGACGCCTGGGGGGTGGCGCATTATGCGAACGATTAGGGGTGTTGCGAAAGGGCAAGGATTTATCCATGCCGCAAGGCGGTGTGTCCTAGTGTTGCGTTTCTCAAATAGGTAACACACAATCCCTGTCCCGATGTCATGCTGAGCGCAGCGAAGCATCTGCTGTTGAGCCCGTGGAAATCAAGAAAAAGCAGATCCTTCGCTGCGCTCAGGATGACAGGCCAGTCATGTGTCATGTATCTGAGTTACGCAACACTAGTTCATCCTGTTTCACATCGCGTGCGGATAGCAGGCGTACTCATTTGAGCGAAGAGCAAGAACAACACGTCCAATGGAAGCGCTGGCGGTTCAGCATTTCCGTTTGCGCAGCGCTAGGAGTTGCCGCGTGTGTTCTATTTTCGGCCCAAGCCACGCGCGCTTCAACCACAACGCGCCGCGAGGCCGCGGCCGCTGATTATCAGCGCGCCGGACGCCTGCGAGTGGCGCTCGAAACCCATCCCAATCGCTCGGTTGAGGACTACCTGCGCGTGGTGGACGCGTTCGAACTGGTTTACCGCACCGATCCGGGCTATCAGAAGACGCCTTCGGCCCTGGCGGCGGCGGCAGAAGTCTATCAGGAAATGGGGGCCCAGTTCGCTTCCGACCGCTACTACTCAAAGGCGGTTGAGACCTATCAATTCCTGGCGTCGCAGTATCCCGGAGAAAGCTTGGCCATCGAGGCTCTCGATACCGCTGCCGGGATTTATATGACCGATCTTGAGAACCCTATCGCCGCGCGCGACGCCTACGAAAAGTTCCTGAAGATTTATCCCTATTCAGAACGCGCCCCCAACGCCCGCGCAGAGATTGCAAAGCTCAACGCCACGCTCGCGCGCTGGCCTTCCGGGACGGCCCCGCGCCAGGTTGTTCGTGCCACCGCGGCTGCGCGGGATGCGGTTCGCTCAGTTTCTGGAAACACTTCCTCAATTCCGTCAACGCCTCCGCCACGCGGTGCGATCGAGGAAGTTGAAAGCGTGCGCGACTGGATTGGGCCCAGCTACACGCGCGTGGTGATCCGCACGGGCGGCCCGGTGACGTTTAATGCTATGCACCTTGAGCGCCCGCCACGGCTGGTCTTTGACCTCGCGGGCGCGCGCGTGAGCGCCGACCTTGCCCGCAAAGTTTTTCCGGTGGAGAACGGTTTCCTCGAGCGCATTCGCGTCGCCCAGTACAGCCCCACTGTCACCCGCGTGGTGCTGGACGTTCCACAGATCGAAGATTATTCGGTCTTCTCCCTGCCCGATCCGTTCCGGCTGGTAATTGATATTCATGGCGCCTCGAAAACGTTGCTGGCGCGCAACAGGCCGGCCGGGGAACCCGCTTCATCTCGCGCCGAGAATCATCCCGCGAACCGTCTCGCTCAAAACGGGCCTTTCTCTGATTCTCCTCTTTCTTCAGACTCTTCCGGCGCCGAGGCTGTCGCGCCAGACTCAGATACGCTGGCGCGACGGTCCGATTCGACGTCATCCCTAGCAGGACAACCGGACATCGTGGGGCGTAGGTCAAGATCAACGGACGAAGGCGCGACGGATGCCGCGACCTCTGCCGCTCCGCTTCCGGCGGTCGTGGATTCGCCGCAAAACACGTTGCTTGGAGCTTCGCCTACGTTGACACGCGCGCTGGGCTTGAAAATCCGGCGGATTGTGATCGACCCCGGCCACGGCGGCCACGACACGGGCACCATCGGACCCACAGGCCTCGAAGAGAAGGACGTAGTGCTCGACGTTGCCCTGCGGCTGCGCAAGCTGATTGAGCGCAAAATGGGCTGCCAGGTGATCATGACGCGCAGCACCGACACGTTCATTCCACTCGAGGGGCGCACCGCTATCGCCAACGAATATGGCGCCGATCTTTTCATTTCCATCCACGCCAACGCCAGTCAGGACCCTGACGCTCGCGGCGTGGAGGTATACTATCTCAACTTCACCTCGGACCCCGAAGCCTTGCAGATTGCGGCGCGTGAAAACGCAACCTCGCAAGAGTCCGTATATCAA
>DASZAA010000413.1:0-19922 GCA_035945615.1 Terriglobia bacterium | reverse complement strand
CGAATTATCCGCTTCCGCCACGGCGGCGAAAAAGGCTCGCAATTTGCGGGCGTCTTTGATTCCGGGCGAGTGTTCGACGCCGCCCGCCACGTCCACTCCAAATGGCCGGACGATGCGGATCGCCTCCGCGACATTATCCGGTGTGAGCCCGCCCGCAAGGAGTATCGATTTGCCTTGATCGCTCGCGTATCGCGCCACGCTCCAGTCAATCGTCCTTCCGGTGCCTCCGATGCGCACGGGGTCAAATGCGTCGAGCAGATAAGAATCGGGGGGCAGCGTTCGCAGCATTGAAGGGTCGAAATCCTGTCCCACCGGAATAGCGCGGATGATTCGATAGCCGCCCAGTAAATCCGTCTCCTTGGGAAAACGCGGGCCGTGCAATTGGAGCACGGAGACGCAAGCCTCGCGCGCAATGTCCGCCACGCGGCCTCCGTAAGTCTCGTCCGCAAACACCCCCACCGCCGTTGCGAGAGGTGGAATCTGGCTGATGATCTCGCGCGCAGCCGCTGGCTCGATGTAACGAGGAGAAGGTTCGTAGAAATTAAAGCCCAGGGCCGCGGCGCCCAAATCCACGGCCAGCCGCGCATCTTCGTACCGTGTGATCCCGCAAATCTTGATTCGTGTCATACTTGTGACTCTTCTGGACAAGTCGGCTTGCCGTTGCTAAGTGACAGATGGGCCTTCAGCCCACACATGGTCTTGAAAGGCGTCGGGTAGCGCAGACCTCCGCTTTTGAGGTCTGCGGTTTTTCTTTCGTCCGAAGGCACAAACCGCGGACCTGAAGAACGCAGGTCCGCGCTACTCCTGTCTTCCTCTCGCACCCGCGAGCAATTCTCCTAACGCGCCGCCCGGATCATTCGAGCGCATCAGCCGCTCGCCAATCAGCGCGGCGTGGAAACCTGCTTCGACGAGTCTTTTCAAATCCGCGCCGGTTTTGATTCCGCTTTCCGCGACTGCGAGACACCTGGAAGGGATCTTTTCCCTCAGCTTGAACGAAGTTCCCAATTTTACCTCAAGCGTCTTGAGGTCGCGATTATTGACGCCGACGATTTCCACCCCCGCGTCGAGTGCGCGGGACAATTCGTCCTCGTTATGAACCTCGACCAACGCCGCCACTTTCAGCCGCCGGCAGAGATCAATTAGGTCGCGTAAACTTTCGCTCGAAAGCGCCGCCACAATCAGCAGAAGCGCGTCCGCACCGCTCGCGGCGGACTCATACACCTGGTAGGGATCGATGATGAAATCCTTGCGGAGCACAGGCAGCCGCGCCGCCCGGCGCGCTTCACGAAGATGATCGAGCGAGCCTTGAAAGTAGTCCTCTTCGGTCAGCACGGAAAGGGCCACCGCCCCCGAAGCTTCATAATCTCGCGCCAGCGCGGGGGGCGCGTAGTCGCTCCGCAGCAGACCTGCCGAGGGAGAAGCCTTTTTCATCTCCGCGATCACGCGGGCCGCGTGCGGGCTGTCCAGCGAGAGCGCATCGCGGAAGCTTCTGAAATCGGAGCGGGCTTCGGCCGCGCGGGCCAGGGCTTCGAGTGGAACACGCGACTTTGCCTCCCTCACCCGGTCGGCGCGCGAGGCAACAATATCATCGAGAATGGTTGCGGTCTGCATGATGAAATCTGAGATAGAAGAGCAGCTACACGGCCACGGCTTCCGCGGTCCGCTGCTGTTTCCATAGGATGAGGTATGGCTGTAGCCGGCTCATCATCTGGCGGAACTCGGCGATGCCGAGGGACTGCGCCCCGTCGCTGAGCGCCCTTTCAGGGCACGGATGAACTTCCACGATCAGCCCGTCCGCGCCGATGGCCGTTGCCGCTTGCGCAACCGGCGCAACCAGGCTGCGCTTGCCGGTCGCGTGGCTGGGATCGACAATCACCGGCAAGTGCGTCAGCTCGTTCAGCACCGGCACTGCGACCAGGTCGCAGGTATTGCGCGTTGCGGTTTCAAACGTGCGCAGGCCACGTTCGCAGAGAATCACATTAGGATTGCCGTGTGCCGTAATGTATTCGGCGGACATTAAAAGCTCCTTGATGGTCGAACTCATGCCTCGCTTCAGCAGTACGGGACGTCCACACGAGCCAAGCGTTTTAAGCAGGGCGAAATTCTGCATGTTGCGCGCGCCTACCTGCATCACGTCGGCATAGTCTGCAACCAGATTCACCTCGCGGTCGCTCATCACTTCGGTAACGATGGCCAGGCCCGTTGCCTCTCGCGCTTTTGCCAGAAGCTTCAGCCCTTCTTCGCCGAGACCCTGAAAGTCATAAGGCGAGGTCCGAGGCTTAAAAGCGCCGCCGCGCAGGATTTTTGCGCCTCCTTCAGCGACGGCGCACGCCGTCTCCATAATCTGCTTTTCGCTTTCCACCGAGCACGGCCCGGCCATCACCATGAATTCTTCGCCGCCGATCTCCACGCCGCCTGCTTTGACGCGCGTCCGTTCCTGCTTGAATTCTTTGCTCACGAATTTATAAGGCGCGGAAATCCGCACCGCGCTCTCAACGGAGGGCATGGCCTGGATCGATTCGAGGCAATCTGTGACATCACCCACTCCGACGACTCCGATCACAACACGCTCCTCTCCCACAATTGAATGGACTTTGTAGCCAAACTCTTTAATGCGCTCGCAAACGTGGTCAATCTCCGCCTGAGTCGCATGAAGACGCATGGAAATAATCATCTGTTTTCTCCCCGCATAAAATAAAAAACCCACTCTTTTGAGTGGGTCAGCCTTGAGAATCGTTCTTTCTTCGCTCAGACCAACGCCACTCTATCCCGTCGGAGTAAAACCCCAAAAGCGATAGTACCAATACGGGCTGGCGAAAGCCATTTGCATAGCTCGTCTACTATAAGCCGGAACGTCGGCAAAAGCAACCAAAGAATCGGAGAGAGGTTTAGGTGTTTTCCCGCCGTCACAATGGGACAGCGGCGAGAGACTATGTAACATCCGCTGCTACCTACTCTCCGCGCGTTTATATTCTCGAACATTAACCAAGTAATAAACACGCAACATATCACGATATGATGATTGCTTTATCCCATGAGGGAACTCATTTTCCGTAGTTCTACGAGCTTAATAACTACGCATATATCACGAACTTTTCGTGGCGGCTGCCACATAAGCCCAATAGCTTCAGTTATATTCAACGGATAAGATTTTGTGACGGATACTATTGGGCCGTGGCCGCATAAGCCGCGATTTTGGATCGGTAATTGCACAGAAGGGGGGCGAGGGGGATGGCTTTGGTTGTGGGCGGCGGAGGGGAGGATGTTTGACGCCGCCCTCAAGGCCATTCAGATTATCGAATACCCTAGAGGGAACATGCAAAAGCCGTCCAATTGAGCGGCTTTTGCTGCTTGGCGCTTGAGACATCCTGGAGGAACATCATGGACATTCGTTTGAAAAATGGAAAACGGGCGATTCGCCAATATCTTCGAACGGCATACAGCGACGAGCGGCTTACGTGGCTGCTTGCCCACGCGCGGTCTGGAAAGCTGGCGTACCAATCCTGCTGCTGCTTTATCGGCGTCGCCACGGCGGATCACGCTCTGCAGGTTAAGGCGGACGTCAATCACTCTTCTTCGGTGCACTATCACCTGGCGAGAAAATTCGTGGGGGCGCGCGAAGCCGAGCAGGCCTATTGGGAGTTTGGCTATCGCGGCGAATCGAGATCGGTGCAGTCCAGCGATGAAATCAGGCGCCGGCGGCTTATCCCGATGATTCTCTCCGAGATGCGGCGTCGCAGCCGCTCTTATAATAGAATGCGTCAGACCCAGCAGGCCGCGGAAGGCTTGTTAGCGCCGCGGCCCTAGGGTCTGTTTCGCAAATATATTTGTAGCGCCGCGCTCGGGGGGCTATATTCTGGGCTTAACACCCGGGGTTAAGAGAATGCGCGCCCAATAAGTCATTTAAATTTCCAAACCCAACACGAGGAGCCGCAGGAGCGGTAGGCTTCAACCTTTTTGAATTATTTAAAGAGCAGAGCAAAAGATTGGGATCTCTGCGAAATGAATACCCTGCCTTCCCATTCGCCTGCAGGCAAGGCGCTGGCGAAGCGTCTCAAAGCGGGCGGCTGGGTAAGCCACGTCTACCCCAGAGCGTGGTCAGTGGTCGATTTGCCTGACACTTGGGAAGAATATCTGA
Organism: Terriglobia bacterium; assembly: GCA_035945615.1. GTDB lineage: Bacteria > Acidobacteriota > Terriglobia > UBA7540 > UBA7540 > RH2-MAG17b. The sequence continues at coordinate 15,784 of DASZAA010000413.1, read as the reverse complement.
AAAAAACTCAGCGCCAAGGAGCGCGGCAAGGTGGGCTATTATTCCCGCCGCCTGGAGAAAAAATATCGCATTCGCTTTTACAAATGTACAGAAGAAGCGTGTTTGCCGCAATGTCTGGATATTCTTTTAAATTGCATCATGAGCGTTGGCGGCAAGCGGGCGAGGCGGGGAGTTTTTCTTCCGCGGCCCGGAGATAGTTTTATCTAGAAATGGGTCGCGAATTTCTCAGGCGGGGGTGGCTCGAGTTCTTTCTGCTGGATATTAACGGAACGCCTGTGGCGGCGCAGTTCGGTTTCCGCTATGACACAACGGTTTTTGCATTGCAAGAGGGCCGCGATCCGGCCTATTCGCTGGACGCGGTTGGCTATGTCCTCAGGGCGCGCGCGTTAAAAGAGTTTATTGCTGACGGTGTGCGCCGCTACGATTTCCTGGCAGGGGATGACGAATACAAGGCCCGCTGGGGGACCTGCATAGGTAAATACCTTGATATCCATTTCGCTCGTCCGCTCGCCCGCGGAAGCGTGTACCTCCGGTCCATTCAGAGGAGGACAGCGGGCAAAGAATGGCTCCGCGCGAAGCTTCCACAGACCGTATGGTCCGTTTTGCACCAGATCAATACGCGGGTTCGCATCAGCGCGCGTCTGGTAAACTTCTGTGGCAACCCTCAAGTAAAATGACAGCGGCAGAAGGCCTACCCCGCCCACTGCGGGGTAGGCCGCCTTTGCGCCGGATGCGGGTAGATCGTGGAGTGCGCCGAGGCGCGGCCAGTTTAGCGTCCAAAAGTAAGGGGACAAAGGGCTGGCCCGCAGCGCCGGCATCTTGCCGGCAAAGACCGCTGGGACAGCGGCCCTGATTATCCACCCGCCTGCAACACTATGCTATACGTGACGCCATAAGTCCGCTACAGCCAATGGCCGTCGCGGACTTATGGCGCGCTCTGTATAAAGTCCACCATCGCCTTGGGAAGCCCCTCCAAAACATGCTAATCTGCATTCTCAGCATCTCCTCCGTTCCTCCGGGACAGGTACGATGGCAAGCCCCCGTAAAGAAATTTGGTTAAGATTACGAAAAAGCATTAGGGAACGGGGTCTATGGAAAAGTCTCACGCTTTGGGCGCGGCATCCACGGGCGTACTTCGCTCTACTTTCCAGGCTCTATTCCTTCTTCAAAGATGTTTCTGCGGAGATATACCAGGATGAATTCGACCGGCGCTTTGGCGTGGAGACGGCGACTCCCCTTCATCGAACCGATCTTGGAATAAAAAGCGAAAATCTAATTCACGTGCAGTCTTATGGAACGATAGCTGCTGATGATTTCCACAGCGCCATGAGGCGCGTCGACATTGATTATAAAACTTTCACCTTTATCGATTTGGGATCCGGCAAAGGAAGAGTCCTATTTCTGGCCTCCGATTATCCCTTCGCAGAGATCATCGGCGTAGAAATTTCACTCCGTCTCCACGCCGTTGCGGTTGAGAACGTTAAAAGATATCGAAGCCCGTTCCAGAAATGTAAGAGGATCGAATTAATCCAAGCAGACATCGCGGCGTATCAACTTCCAAAACAGCCGCTTTTCTGCTTTCTCTATAACCCATGCGAGCAACCCATCATGGCCGTTGTTATTGAGAATACCATGCGGTCACTGCGGCAAAGCCCGAGATTTGCCTATGTAATGTATTTCAACCCGCGATTTGGATCCTTTTGGGAGAAGGCCGGTTTCTGCAAAGTCGCCGAGGGGGGCGAACGTGAGGGCTTCAACCATTACTGCGTTTATTCCTGGATCAACAAACCTGCTCCATGATGAACTTTAGCCACTCCGTCTCGATAAAGAAAAATGGATTATAAAAGCCTCACAGCGAAAAATACGCTTGCGAACTGGACTGCCCTGGTCATTAACACGCTGGTGGGGTTCTTTCTAGCTCCGTTCATTCTTCATAAATTGGGCGATAGCGCCAATGGCCTTTATTACCTGATCGGCACGGTCGTGGGCTATTACGGACTGCTTGACTTGGGAATAGGCTCATCGGTCATCCAATACGTGGCTCGCTTTAACGCCACCGGCGATGACGAAAGCTTGTACCAGATCGTGAATACAACGCTTTTTGCCTATACCATCCTTGGCCTCATCGTGTTGGCGCTTACCGGCGCGGGCTATTTTTACGTTGACTCGTTTTTCCATATTTCCCCGCAATTTCTCAGGACGGCGAGGCTCTTGTTCCTGATCACCGGCACGGGCGTCGCCTTCTATTTCCCTTTTTCCATCTTCTACGGCATCATCGACGGATTGCAGAAGTTCTATTTAACCGCTCTTCTGGCGGCGTTTTTCACCCTGCTGCGCGCAGTGCTGGTGGTGATCTTCCTGGACCGGGGCTTCGGCCTTCTGACGCTCGCTCTCATCAGCGTGGGCGCGTTCAGCGTTTGCAACAACCTCGCGTGCATGGCCCTAACGCCGAAGCTGATCCGCCTGCGCTGGGGCTGGCGATATGTAGACCGGAAAACGATCCATCTCATTTTTAACTACAGCTTCACTTCTTTCATCATCTCGATCGCAAACACGCTGCGGGGGCGTGTGGATAACGTCGTGATCGGAGTTTTTCGCTCGACGGAAGCCATTACTTACTATTCCATCGGCCAGAGGCTGGTGGAGTATGTCAACCGCATCACCGGAAGCATTGCCGGGAATTTCAACGCGCTTGCAAGCCATCTGTACTCAAGTGGAGACGAAAAAGGCTTGAAGAAGCTTTACATTGAGGGCAACCGCCTCTGCACGCTCGCCTTCCTCCCGGTCTCCGCCGGACTCTTCATTCTGGGAAGACCTTTAATCGCTGTTTGGATGGGGCCGAAGTACGTATCGGCCAGCTTCGCCATCCTCGTGATTCTTCTTATTCCGAATATCTTGTACGGAATTCAGTCCGCGTCAACCCGGATCCTTTATGGCATGAACCTGCACAAATGGTTGGCCAAGGTCATGATCGGCGAAGGCTTAGCAAATCTTGTCTTGAGTGTCATCCTGGTGAGGCGGATGGGCATCTTTGGCGTCGCGTGGGGCACGGCAATTCCCATGGCCTTTACCTCCATCGTCCTTATCCCAGTTTATTTGTGCCGTGTAGTGAAGGTGCCATTGTTACAGTTTGTGAGGCGAACCTACACGGTTCCTGTGGTCCTCACCTCGCCTATGGTCGCCGTGCTCCTGGTGTTGAGGCATTTCATCACCGCTCAAACGTGGTTTGCATTGGTTGCCCAGGTGATGGCCGGAGGTCTTATTTACATCACGTTGTTTTCCTGGTGGTTCTTTACGCGGGATTCGATGGGCATTCGAATGCGAGCCCGCTATGCGCAATACGTGCCGTGGCTCTTCTCTCCGAAGAGGCTGAACAATCAATAATTAATAATGGGGAAGGCCTGATGGAGTGACATTCAACCCGGCGGGGTTGCCAGGGATGCGTACGTTCTATCTGCGGCTATTCAAGTTCCACGACTTCGCGGTAGCGGCGCGCCCATAATGCTGATTGGTTCTAGGCAAAGCCCACGCAACTATCCTTTGCCTGCAACCTGCGGGGTTCCGCGCTTTGGCTGCATCGCGGTCCTCGCATATCCGAAAAGCGTGATCAGGTTCAACTCCTGTTGAAATGCTTCGCGCGGGCCGCCCGTCAATCCATGCCGCGCGGCGTTCCACAACGTCTGCGCAGCCCACTTGTATCGCCAGTGCGGGACGCGCAGAAGGCGCGGCCAATGTTTGGGAAAGTCCCTATCCAGTATGCACGCGGCAACCCCTAGGCGATAGTTCCATGTCCGCAAATATTGTTTTGAAAGCCGGTCGACCGCCGGAGAATGGACAACAACCGCCCGTGGGTAATAAATGACCCTTTCCCCCTGTTGCCTCAGCCTCAAAACAATTTCACTATCCTCCCCTAGAATATTAGTGCCTGCTCCGAGGTCGACCCTGAATAAGCCATATTTTTCGAACACGTCCCGCCGGAAGCTGATATTCGCGCCCCAGGCAAACTCAGTTCGATCTTCCGGACCCGCGATCACAACCTCGTTCCCACGATCAAAGTGGGTGAGCACCTGCCTCCACTTGCGATCCCACCAATCTGGCAATGGAAGCGTCGGATCGCGGAGTATCCTTCCGCCCAGGCAAGCGGGCTTATAGTCGTCAAATCCCTTTTTGATCTGAGCGATCCACTCGTGCGAGACCAGCACATCATCGTCCGTAAATACAATAATGTCTCCGGTCGAGTGGCGGATGCCGCAGTTCCGGGCGCGCGAAAGCCCCGGCGTGCCCTCAAACTGATACCGAACGTTTAGCCCGCAACTGGAAGCGAACGATTCCACAACGCTCTTAGTTCCGTCGGTCGAATTGTTGTCGACCACAATCAATTCCCACGTCAGCGCCGCCGGGACTTCCATGGCGCCAATGCTTGCCAGAGTTTTCTTCAAACTGGCGCACCGATTGTAAGTGCAGATAACGACACTGATATTCATGAGATTACTCTAATACATTGGAGGCGGGTTTGAAAACCGTGGTTCTTACGTTGTGAGGGTGAGCTAGTGTCCTGAATCTAAAATTCGTTACATAAGTTTCAGGGGGTCGGAGCTTTAGCTCCGACATGAAGAGCCATACTTTCATTTCGGCTTCAGCCGCTGAAGGCCCGGAAATTTAACGATGAACTTGTGACTCAGAACATTAGGGGTAGGATGTTAAACTTACGATACAAGATTGCCGGCGACCCGCGGCTTTGCCGGGTCGCCGTTTCTAAAATGGCTGCAAGTCATTGAAAAAGCGTAAAGCCCCAATTAAACTCAAATTTTCAATGAGGCTTTTGTAGAACTACTGCGTCAGAAGACCGGCCACGGCCGGGGTTGCCACAGCGGGCGCTGCCGCAGCAGACATTGTCCAACTGGCTGCGGCTCCCTTCCCAGCGCCAACCACGGCCGCCTCTTCGTCCCGGAAAAACGAGAGCTTGCTGGACGTCGGGCTGCAATCAATCGTGATTAAATCGCCCAACCGAATCTGGCCGGTGGCAAGGAGGCTGGATATGGGGAACACCAAGTGCCGCTCGATGGCCCGCTTGAGGTGCCGCGCTCCAAACTTGGCATCGGTACCCTCCGCCAGCAAGAAGTTGCGCGCCGATTCCGTGCAGCGGAAGATAAAGGGCCGGTCGCCTGCCGATTGGATGATCCGCTCCTGCACGCGCTCAAGCTCAATCGAAAGAATCTCTTCCATGTGCTTCGCCTGTAGGCTGCGGAAAACGATGACACGGTCGAGCCGGTTCATAAACTCGGGCGAAAACTTGCGCCGCGCCGCTTCCGACGCCGTGCGATAAATTTTCTGATCAAGCTCCGGGTCGGCGTCGTGCGGGGTATTTGCAAACCCGAGACCGCCCTCCACCAGCTTGGCCATCTCTTGCGAGCCCAGGTTAGACGTCATAAAAATCATGGCGCGGGAGAAGTCCACGCGCTGGTTGTCGCCAAGCGTTAGAGTGGCCTTATCCAGGATTCCGAGTAAAAGCTGCCATAGCGAGTCACTGGCCTTTTCGATCTCATCGAAAAGCACGAGCGAAAGCTTTAGCGTATCCGTATGATGCTGATCGAGCGACTCCTGCGTGATCAAAGGGTGCGTTTCCCGATGACCCAAATATCCCGGAGGAGATCCAATAAGCTTCGAAATCTCATGGCTGTGCTGGAACTCCGCGCAGTCGATCTTAAGCACGGCGCGCTCGTTACCAAAAAGAATTTGCGCCGCGGCCTCAACCAATCGAGTCTTGCCGGAGCCAGTTGGACCCAAAAGCAGCAGGTTCGCCAAGGGCCGGCCCGGCGCGGCAATGCCTGCCCGGAACACCTGATAGACCCGGGCTAACTGCCGTACAGCGCGATCCTGGCCTACGACTTTGCGGCGAAGTCCATCTTCAAAATTCTGAACTTCTCCGCTTCTGCGATTCGGATCGAGTAATACTCCGCTCATGAGCGTTCTCCTCTTCGGACCCAGCCGATTCCTGACTTCGCTGAGGGTATAAGCAAGGCAATTGCCATCCGAGAGAAGGTGAGGATTAAAACCTCCAAAGGTTTTATATCAATAAGAATATAAAGTAGTTAATTAAAATAGTTGACGGGTTTCTCCAGCGCCGGTAGGCAGCCGAAAAGACTCATTTCGGGAAGAGAGGCATCCCAAGCCCTGATATGGGACAACGTTTTGGTTAGTGATGACCAGCGAAATGCCCAAAAATGCCCACCAGATTCCAAGACATCTTCATTGGTAAGAGGCGGCAATTTATGAGGACACGGCGGGATGGTTTGCAGCGTCCGCCCCAGAAAGCTGGCCCGTCGGCAGGGAGATGCAGGATTCCCGCCTGACCAGTTGGGTCGGCAATGTGGTTAACTGCGAGGGTAGGTCCGGTCGGGCAATTCGCCTGAGCAATAGCTCAGCCAGTTGCTTGCCGATCTGCTCTGGAAAAACACGTACAGAAGTCAACGGCGGATGCAGGGCGGAAGCTTCGGCCGTATCGTTAAAGCCAACAATACTAATATCTTCCGGGATACTTAAACCGCTATCTTTGACTGCTTTATAGGCGCCTCGAGCAGCGGCATCGTCGCCGGCAAAAATCGCGGTGACCGGGTCAGATCGCTGCAAAAGAAGCTTGGTGGCGACATATCCCATTTCTTCGTCGTCATCGGAGTTCACTTCGCTCAAGCATAAGTCTAAGCCCGCCTCTTCCATCGCCCGGCGATATCCTTCAGCCCGCCTGGAGAACCAGGGCAACTGGCAGTTTCCTACAAAAGCGATTTTGCGATGGCCAAGCGACAGTAAGTAGCGTGCCACCTCGAATGAGCCGCCGACATCATCGAAGTAGACCGCGTTGGCCTCCTCCCGTCGCCACTCGCCCAGAACGTTGTTCGCCAGCACTACCCAGGGAATGCCTTTTTGCGTGAGCAATTCCAGCAGGTTGGGTGAATTTGTTCCCGCTACGATAACGCCAGAAATAAGCTGGCGGCGGTCAAAAATCTCAGGCAAGTGCAACCCTTCCCAAGAGATTTTGTTGGAATAGCGGAGCGGAAGGAAGAGCAGCCCATAATCGAGGGTGGCGCAGTGCGCCTCAGCGCCCATCAAAACTGAGGAGTGGAAGGGATGCAACACCGCACGGTTGCTGAGCAGAAAGGCGATGATGCGCGATCGTTTGCCCCTCTCGAGGTCGAATCCGAGGCGTACCGCCGCCTTGATCACCCGTTCCCGCATTTGTGGTGTAATTCCGGCACGGCCCGTCATCAAACGGGAGACCGTCGCCACGCTGACGTTCGCCGCGCGGGCTACGTCGGAAAGCTTCACTTTACGCTGCCGACCTTCTGCCATTTTTGCTCACTCTTCAATTGCCGCCACTACAGCCTAGTCAGTGATGTTTTCCCAGTATGCTGGTAACTATCGTAATTTGTCCATTCTGCAAGAGAGGAAATGATTGACACGAAAGCTAAACTACAACACCCATTTCATAGCTGTCAACACATTTTCAATAATTCGAGCGACATTTGCAAAAGAACAGCAGGATCTGAATCCAGGGTTTTCACAGCACCCGCAAGCCAACCCTCCAAGGAGGAATGTGTGCCCAGATGATTCTCCATAAGTTTATATTTACAAAATAAGTTAGCACCGGATAGTGCAATGGTGCTTATAGCATCCATTTATATCAAATATACACATTTGGCTATACGCTTTAATTCAGCTTTTTTATCTGCGGTCGCGAAAGCCATGCGTTTCAACCTCCGTTTTCAAGATTTTTTTACAAAATTGTTGAAAAGTTTTCTTGACACGCACAACGCGCGCTGGTAGATTCGTTCCGAGAAACACAAAGTAGAATTAGAGCGCCTTAATCTCATGCCGGAAAGCCGCTAATTGCCGGGCGCATTTTGGGCGGAGAACTCTGATTGCCTCAAGGTCACAGGATGTGAACTTCGCGCGGTATGAGGATCATAAATAAGGAGGGCGTTGTTTATGAAAAGAATTTATTGGATAGCCTTACTCCCGCTTCTTGTGCTGGTGTTTTATCCGGCCGTTTTGTGCGCGCAATCGGTGGCCAATGCGGAAATTTCAGGGACTGTGTTTGATCCCAGCGGAGCGGCGGTGCCAAACGCAAAGGTGACGGCGACGGAAACCGATACGGGCGAGGTGAGATCCACAGTTAGCGGCGCGAATGGAGCTTATGCCTTGCCTAACCTCCCGGTGGGTCCTTACACGCTGCGGGTTACAGCGCGCGGGTTCAGCGCCTACGTGCAAACGGGGATCGTCCTCCAGGTTGCCAACAATGTGACCCAAAACATAACGCTGCGGGTAGGCTCTGTGGCGCAGCAGGTGCAAGTGAACGCCAACGCCAGCATGGTGCAGACACAGAACGCCTCGGTTTCAAACGTGGTGGACCAGCAGCGTGTTGTGGACCTGCCCCTCAACGGACGCCAGGCGACGCAGCTCATTTTGATCTCCGGGGCTGCGGCAACGGCGCCAGGCGGCGACCTGAGCGGCAGCAAGAACTTTGTCAGCTCCACCACCATCTCGGTCGCAGGCGGGCAGGCCAACGGCACGAATTATCTGCTGGACGGTGGTGATTACAACGACACGATGACCAACGTCAATCTGCCGTTCCCCTTTCCCGACGCAACTCAGGAGTTCAGCGTGGATACCAGCGTGCTGCCCGCGCGTTACGGCCTGCATCCAGGGGCCACGGTGAACGTGGTAACGAAATCCGGCACCAATCAATGGCACGGCGACGCCTTTGAGTTCCTGCGCAACGGTGATGTGGACGCGCGCAACTTCGCCGCGGCGACGCACGACAGCCTCAAGCAGAACCAGTTCGGCGGAACCGTGGGCGGCCCGATCAAGCACGATAAGTTATTTTTCTTCTTTGGTTATCAGGGAACCCGGATTCGCTCGAACCCGCCTCAGACCATTTCCAACGTGCCTACCGCAGCCACGCTGGCGGGCGATTTCAGCGCGATGGACTCCAAGGCCTGCGTCTCAAAAGGCGCGATCCAATTGAAAGACCCAATCACAGGCGGGCCAGCCTTCAATAACGATCAAATTCCGACCACAATGTTCAGCAAAGCCGCCCTCAACTTAGCCCAGTACCTGCCGCAAACCACCAATCCCTGCGGCCAAGTGACTTATGGCATTCCGGACCCCAGCAACGAGTACCAGATGGTAGGACGGGTTGATTTTGTGCAGAGCGCGAAGCATTCGCTGTTCGGGCGGTATTTGATTGACAACTATGTGTTGCCCGCCAACTGGAATCCCACCAATATTCTGGTCACGGTGAATCCGGGCAATAATGAGCGCGTCCAAGCCTTCACTTTGGGCGATACCTATTCGATCAGCCCGACCACGCTGAACTCTTTTCACGCTTCCTTCAACCGGCGGCGCGACGACCGCGGCCCCAATTCCCAGGATATCAACGCCTCTAAGCTTGGGGTGAATATGTTCACCTATGTGCCGGATGATATGCGGATCTCCGTCACCGGATACTTCAATATCGGCTGCGGTACTTGCGCTCCGGGATTTTTCAACGTGAACACGTTCCAGTTCGCCGACGACATGGATATGCTCCGCGGAAAGCATCAAATCGCCTACGGCGTCGACTTCATCCGCACCGAAGACAATACGAACTCCGGCTATCTGCAGAACGGAGATTTCTCTTTCGGCGGACTCGGAAGCGGCGACGGCTTGGCCGACTTTTTGCTGGGTTATTTGAGCAGCAGCTCGACGGCTTTCAGCCAGAGCCGCCAACAGCAGGTTGCTTTGCGGGAAACCATCCCGGGACTTTATGCGCAAGACACGTTCCACGCGAGCCGTTCCGTTACGGTCAATGCAGGCATTCGCTGGGAGCCGATGCTGTTTCCTCAGGATAACTTCGCCCGCGGCAGTGTCTTTAATATGGCTGCATTCCTCGCCAACCAGAAAAGCACGGTGTTTCAGAATGCTCCCGCCGGGATGTTCTATTATGGCGATCCGGGAATTCCAAAAGCTTTCACCAATGATTCATGGGCAAATTTCGCGCCCCGCTTGGGGATTGCGTGGAGCCCGGGAGGCTCAGGCAAGCAAACCCTCCGCGCGGGCGGGGCAATCCTCTACGATTCAGGAGAGGTTTGGTTTGCCCAGCGGCTTATGTCAAATCCGCCCTACGTTGATGAAATTGACCTGGCAACGGACCAGACGGGACTATTTGACAACCCATGGTCCCTTTACCCGGGAGGGAATCCGTTTCCCGGAGCATTCCCTCCACCCGCAAGCGCGCCGTTTCCGAGCGGAGCGTTTTACGCCGTGCTGCCACCTAACTTGGCGCCAACCTATGTGACGGACTGGGACGTGAGTTACGAACGCCAGTTTGCAGACAACTGGATGGCATCGGCGACCTTTGTTGGCAATAAGACATCTCACCTCTGGCTTACTCAGGACCTGAACCCTGAAACCAAAGGGACATCCGCAAGCCGGGTGCTGAACTTGGCCAACCCTGCGCAAGGGCCGGCTTTCGGTCAAGTTGACTATGCCGATGACGGCGGCAACTCCAACTACAATGCTCTGCTTCTCACCATGCGGCATCGTTACAGCCGGGGCTTCACGCTGTTCGCCAACTATACGTATTCGCGGTGCTTGAGTGACGGAGATTTCAACGGAGACCTGAGGGGATCCTATTACCAGGATCCCTTTAACCGGAACCTGGACTATGGCAACTGCAATTACGACCTTCGCCATATTTTTAACGGCTCGATCGTAGCAAACAGCCCGGTAAAAGGCAGCGGATGGGCAGAACGTGTGCTAAGAGATTGGAGGCTTGCTCCGCTGATCCGTATTGCAAGCGGTACACCTTTCAATATAACCACAGCCAAAAACAACTCGAACACTGGCGAGGGTCTTGACCGCCCAAACCTGATTCCAGGCATTAACGTCTTTACCTCAGGCGACTGTGCGACCAAAACTTCGTGTATAAACTACTTTAATCCGGCTGCATTTGTCATCAATCCGCTAAACACTTATGGCACTCTTGCCCGCGACGCCTTCTACGGCCCTGGTGCAGTGAATTTTGATGTCGCGCTAAGCCGGCTCTTTCCCGTCAAAGAGAGCGTCAGTCTCGAGGCCCGGTTTGAGGCATTTAACGTGATCAACCACGTGAACTTCAGCGGCCCGACCACGGGAATGACTTCTTCCAATTTTGGCCTCATCACAGGGGCGGGCGACCCGAGAATCTTGCAGTTCGCGCTCAAGCTCCACTTCTGATGTGCCTGCTGTGTCCCAAGGGACCTTTCCCGGTAGCGCCCCCATCGCGGCGGGCGCTACCGTGGTCATCAGCAACCCGTCGGGAGGTTGTGAAATGGCACTGATTCATTCGTGCCGAAAGATGATCCGCTATCGTTCCATCTCACATCGCGTCCACCGGTGCGCCGCGGCGCACCGGTGGACGCGATGTGAGCGAATCCTTCTTGGCCTACGCTTCTGTCGCGACTGAAAGTCGCGCCCCTTTTTCTCCTCCCGGCGCGCTCGTGAATAATCCAAGATAGACTTGTTGCAACCGCTCTTGTAATAGATAATGATGTGGAACCATGCTGCCCAGGCCGGAGGACTCTGGCGGCATCCCGATGAACTGCCCCTATTGCAATACGGCAAATCCAGAAGGATCGGTGCGATGCGCCCATTGCAGCCAGGTGATGGTGAACCCCGGCGGGACGGAAACGCTTGCCGCCAGCGCTCCTGTCCCAGGCGAGGCGCAGCCTGCGCGCCACGCGCAGCTTGAATCCATTGGCGTCCTGACGCCAACGCCTTCCCCTTCTGACTCAGGGGATACTGTGAGCTTCGGGCAGTCGCCCTCCACCGCGCCCGGCGTTTTCCTCGATCCCGGCACAAACTTCGGTCCGCGCTACCAGATTGAATCTTTGCTGGGACGCGGCGGAATGGGCGTGGTCTACAAAGCTTACGACCGCGAGCTTGACCGCACGGTGGCGCTCAAGCTCGTCCGGCCTGATTTGACCTTTGACCCGGAATCCATGCGGCGATTCAAACAGGAGTTGCTGCTGGCCAGCCGCGTTTCCCACAAAAACATCCTTCGTATTCATGACCTCGGCGACGTGGACGGAGTGAAATTCATTTCGATGGCCTACGTCGAAGGCGAGGATTTGCACCATCTTCTCAAAAAGGTGCGCCGCTGTCCGGCTGAACAGGTTATCGCCATTGGCCGGCAGCTTGCGGCGGCGCTGGACGCCGCTCACGGTGAGGACGTGGTGCACCGCGATCTGAAGCCTCAGAACGTGCTCCTGGATAACAACGGCCAAGCTTACGTCATGGATTTTGGCCTTGCTAAATCGCTTGAAGCCGACGCTAGCTTGTTGACTCATGCTGGCGCCGTCCTCGGCACGCCCCGCTATATGTCGCCAGAGCAAGTGGAAGGAAAACCCGCGGATGCGCGGAGCGACATTTATGCGCTGGGCCTGATACTTTACGAAATGGCCACCGGCGAGCTGCCTTTCAGCACCGAGTCCGTTACGCAGATGATGGTGCAGCGCCTCACCCAGAAGCCTAAGGATCCGAAGCTGGTCAATCCCGAGGTGCCCCGCCATCTGGCGAACGTTATCCTGCGATGCCTTGAAACTAATCCGGCCAATCGCTATCAGTCAGCGCGGGCGATTCAGCAGGATTTCGGCTCCAGAGAGACCTCAAAATCGCTCCACGGCCGTTCTTCGGTCCAAATTACGCTTGCTGTGCCTGAGAGCCGCCGGTCGCGTTTTCTGGCGGCCGTGGTGACACTGGTCCTGATCGCGTCGATTGCAGCGATCATTGTGTACAAAGTGAAACACCCGGCGCCGGGCGCGACCGAGGCCGGCGCAGGCGAATTGCCGTCGCTGGCGCAGGGAAAGTTTGTAGCCGTGCTCCCGTTCCATGTGCTCGGCAACACATCTTCATTGGGTTATCTGGCGGAAGGTCTGGATGAGGCCATTAATGCAAAACTCTTCGCCTTAAAGGGCGTCCATGTGGCGTCGCCGGGCGCGGTGGAACAATCGGTCAATAAAGGATCGGTGGCTGCAATCGCAAAGGAATTGGGCGCGAACCTCGTGCTGCAGGGAACGCTTCAGGGCGACGCCCAAAAAATCGTTGTGGTGGTGAGCCTCCAGGATGTGACGGGCGGGAAGCTGCTGCTGGCGCGGGAATTCTCCGGCGTGCCCGATGATCTGCTGACGCTCGAAGATCAAATCTCAGGCGCGTTGATTGGGGCGCTGGAGCTTCATCCTGGCAACCAGGAGCTTGCACGCGAGGAACAGCATCCGACCGAGAATATGGCCGCGTACAACCTCTATCTGAAAGGACGTGAGGCCCTGCGCGGATTGCCGAACACAGAGACGATTCAAAAGGCCATGGATTACTACAAGAGCGCCCTGCAACAGGATTCCGGCTTTGCGCTCGCCTATGCGGGCCTGGCTGATGCGAACCTGCGTATGTATAGACAAACGCGGGACCGCATATGGGTTGACGAAGCCACGCAGGCAGCAAGCCAGGCGCAACAACTCAACAGCAACCTGCCCGAGGTTTACATCGCGCTGGGCAACGTTTATAGTGCAACGGGGAAAAACGCCGAAGCCGTTCAAGTGTTAAGCCGCGCCGTAACGCTGGCGCCCAATTCTGACGAAGCTTACCGGCAGCTCGGCAAAGCCTATCAGTCCGGAGGTCAGGAAGGGAAAGCGATTGGAGCCTTGAAGAAGGCTGTGCAGATTGATCCCTATTATTGGGTTAATGCCGACGAGCTCGGCAAAGCCTATGACGGGGCAGGTGATTACGACAAGGCGTTGAGCGAATTTCAGCGCGTCACCGACCTTGCGCCGGATAACGCCGCCGGACATGAAAACACCGGGAATGTCTACATGCAGGAAGGGAAGTTCAGCCAGTCGGTTCCGGCGCTCGAACGAGCGTTGCAGCTCAGCCCCAGCTTCTGGCACTACTCGAACCTGGGATCGGCATATCTCTACGTGAAACGCTACGACGACGCGGCCAAGATGCTCGAAAAAGCTGCCGAGATTAATCCCAACCAGGAAATCCTCATTGGAAATCTGGCCGAGGCCTATCTTTTCGCGGGGCAGAAGGAAAAAGCTCATGAAACATTCGACAAAGCGATTTCTCTCGCCTACGGTCAACTCCAGGTGAACCCCCGCGACGCTGAAACCATGGGAGACTTGGCCATCTTTTATGCGTGCGAAGGTCAATCCGAACAGGCGCTCCAGTTCATACGGAACGCGCGTTCTATTGATCCGGGGAACGCCCAATACATCTATGACGAAGCGGTGGTCCAGGCTTTCACGGGAAATGTGGGGAAGGCGATGCAAGCTCTCCGCGAGGCGTTTCAGAAGGGATTTTCACCCGAGCAGGCGGCAAGCGACCCGCAATTACAGAGCCTGCAAGCGCGAACGGATTTCAAACAGCTCGTAGGCGAATTCAGCCGGAAAGCACCTCAAGACAAGCGCGGCAAGTAAGATGGGTAAGATAAGGCCGTCTGCAGAAGGAACAATCCCCTAAAAGATGCAAGCGTCAAGGACGTGACCCATGTCCTTGACGCCTCCCAAGCGGGCGCGTCTTGCTATGCGAGGGTTGAAGAGCTTTTGTGCCACCATCCCAATCCCAGGACGCCCAGCCCCGTTGCAAACAACAACAGAGTACCCGCCTCAGGTGTAGGATCTGCGGTCACAGTCACCGGCGGAAAATCACCTGGCCCGTTGAAGCCTGCGGCGTCCGCGCCGATAAAAAAGTCCATATCATTGGGAATGGGGTTGCCGCCGCTGAATGTGATATCGACCACTTGTCCGGCCATGAGTGTGCCGGCAGCCGAACAATCGTTGCTGGTGAGGAACGAGTCGGTGTTATTACAATTCACGGTCTGGCCCACAAGAGGGCTGCCCGCCGGAACTTCGAATGAGAGGTCAAGAGCAGAGATGGAGCTGCCGGTTAAATTGTTCATGGCGAGGCAGGCCGTTTCTCCACTCAAACTACCCGGGATTCCAGTTTCTCCGCAACTTATCCACGACACCGAGACAGCGGAGCCCTGCTGATAAATGTTGGTAGGGTTTACGTTCGTCGGTCCCGGATCGAACACGATATGAATGTCCGGAATGCTGTCCGCCGCGGCAACGATGGCAAACGAAAGAACCGCAAGCGTGAGCAACAACGCGCGAAAATACTTCATGATCTCCTCCTCCAGTCAAACAGGTAAACTAAAGCGGGCCCCCTCAACGTGTGCGCCTTCTGAACCAGAATGGGCCAAATAACAACACTCTATGAGTCTTTCCTAATGAAGTCAAGACAATTCTGCGGTATTACATGATGAATTATCAATAGCTTAGGTGTTTAGCCGGCGCGAACAGCCGGGAGGACCGCCGAGCCTCATCCGGCAACGGGTGGAGCATAGCGCAAGACGGCCACGGTCAAGTCGTCCGTTTGTGGCGTCGGTCCGGAGAAATTCTCCGCGGCAGCAACCAGGCTATTACATACTTCTTCAGGGGAGGCGCCGGCGAGCGCGCACTTTTCGACGATCGCCGCCAGGCGAGCCTCGCCCAGCATATCCATCGCATCGTTCTGCGCCTCGGTCAGCCCGTCTGAAAACACAATCACCTGATCGCCGGGGAAAAGCGTAGCGCTCGCCACCTCATATCTAGCGCCGTCAAACATGCCGAGCGGAAAGCCCGGAGAGCTAAGCGAATCCACTCCGCCCGACGCGCGAACGCACAACGGCGGCACGTGGCCCGCGTTCACGTATTCAAAATGTCCGGCGGGG
>DASZAA010000412.1:0-11790 GCA_035945615.1 Terriglobia bacterium | reverse complement strand
ACAGGCCGTCCGGGTTCCTATCGCCACAGGAGAACGGCTGGTTACGAGGCACCAGTTTCGTGAAGTGTTTGAGCAGCAGGCGTGCCACGTGATTCAGCCGGACCTTTGTCATTGTGGAGGACTGCTCGAGGGGAAAAAGATTGCGGCCATGGCCGAGGCGTATTACATGGGCGTAGCGCCGCATAATCCGCTCGGTCCGGTGGCGAATGCTGCCGCATTGCACTTCGCGCTTTCTACGCCAAACTTTCTGATACAGGAAGATATGCTCTCCGACGTTCCCTGGCGATGGGACGTCGTCCGCCATTCGCTCGAAACCCGTGTTGGCTACTGGCAGAAAACCGAAGTGCCCGGCCTCGGAGTCGAGGTGAACGAAACGGAGGCAGCCAAGCATCCGTTCGAGCAGGAAGTGATGCACCCGGCAACGATCCAGGCGCGGGACGGAGCGATTTTGGATTGGTAGTTCTTGAAGTCTTCGACAAAGACCATTCAATAAAAATAGTTCATCAAACAATCGCAAAAGTGCCAAGAAGGAAAAGTTATTATAAACAAATTAGCTTGGTGGGATTCTAACCAGCCGGCTGACCGCGAGGCCATCTTCTGGTTTCCACATTCATTTTTCCTTCGCGCCTTTGCGGTGACCTTGCTTTTGCCGTTTGGGCGGCCAGAATTCCAAGTCCATTCGGATAATTTCCGGCGAAATTATGCTTACTAGCACAAGAGCCGCCGTTTCAAATCTCGACGCCGGTTACAACCGCGCTTATGTCTGGTCGATCTCACTTGTCGCCGCGCTAGGCGGACTTCTCTTTGGTTACGATTGGGTAGTGATTGGCGGCGCAAAACCGTTTTACGAAAAGTTCTTCCATTTAACAGACCCAGGCCAGCAAGGATGGGCCATGAGTTGCGCGCTGGTAGGTTGTCTGGTGGGCGCGCTGGTCTCGGGCGGCTTGACAGAGCGATACGGGCGCAAGCGGTTGCTAATCGCTGCCGCAATGCTTTTTGCCGTGTCCTCGCTAGGTACCGGTTTGGCAAACGCCTTCGGACCTTTTGTTGCCTGGAGAATCTCGGGCGGGGTTGCGATTGGGCTGGCTTCCACTCTTTCACCAATGTACATTGCCGAGGTTTCGCCCGCCCACCTGCGGGGCAAGCTTGTATCCATGAATCAACTGACCATCGTCCTGGGCATTCTGCTGGCGCAGTGCATTAACTGGTTGATTGCGAGGCCGGTGCCCCCGAACGCCACCGCCTTGGACATCCTCAATTCGTGGAATGGCCAGATTGGATGGAGGTGGATGTTCTGTGTGACGGCGATACCATCGTTATTGTTTTTTACCGGGATGTTCGCAGTTCCAGAAAGCCCCAGGTGGCTGGCTAAAAAAGGCAGGCCTCATGAGGCTCGCAAAGTGCTTGGAAAAATCGGGGGTGGCGCTTACGCGACTCGAGCCCTGGCCGAAATCGAATCAAGCATCGGCGCCGATGCAGAAAAGGCCAGCCTTCGAATGCTGCTACGGCCCAACATGATGAAGGCTTTGATTTTGGGGGTGGCGCTTGCAGTGTTTCAGCAGTGGTGTGGCATTAATGTGATATTTAATTACGCCGAAGACGTTTTTTCCGCGGCGGGTTATAAAGTGTCGGCCATTCTATTCAATATTGTGGTTACGGGCGTTGTGAACCTTCTCTTCACCTTCGTGGCCATTGCCCTGGTTGATAAAACGGGCCGCCGGAAGTTAATGCTCACAGGGGCGGCCGGTTTGGCGGTGATTTACACACTGCTCGGAACTGGGTACCATCTCGGCAGTCTAGGGCTACCGATGTTGGTTTTGGTGGTTGCAGCCATTGCGTGTTATGCGATGTCGCTGGCTCCGGTCACGTGGGTTGTAATCTCTGAAATCTTCCCCAACCGTGTGCGGGGCGAGGCCATGTCTGTTGCAGTCACTTCGCTGTGGATTGCTTCCTTCGTTCTGACTTACACATTCCCATTTCTGAACAAAACCGTCGGGTCTGCGGGGACATTCTGGGTCTATGCCTCTATTTGTGTTGCCGGCTTTCTTTTCATCCTGCGCCGCCTGCCGGAGACGAAAGGCAAGACGCTTGAGGAAATTGAAGGGCTGTGGGGCTGAGGTAGAATCTCTCTAAGCGGAGTTGCGCGAATGAGTCGGGTCCAGTTTATCAATGATGGAAGGACCGGCGTGATTACCAGAAAATGCGCCAACGGGCCCTTCAATTTGAAGCTCATTCATCTGGTACTTGGTGTTTGCCTAATTTTGATCTCGGGCTGCTCTCACGGCCCGTCCTTTGGGACTGGCATACCTACATTTGCAAGGTCCTTCACCGTTGCCGGCCAGCAATACCAGTACACAGTGATTGGCAGGAGTCCTCAGCAGGGTGGCACGACGACGATATCGACCGTGCTCGTCCCAGTGTCTCTCGCTTTTGGCGGGTATACCGATCAAACCGGAAAGCAGTTGGTCATCAGCGTGGCCCCCGATGTGTCAAAGGCAATCCATTCGCCAATTTTCCAAAAGTACGCCTTTGCGACCGGCAACACCCAATACGGTGATGCTGTGCTGCGCGCGGAGTTTTACCAAGAGGCCGTCCGAAAAAACTGGCATACACTGCTTGGCCAACCGCGCGTAACGCCGCCCCTGCAGATTGAAATTCCAGTAGCCGATGGGTACGTACTGACCTCAAAACGAACGGGACATTCGCTGGCGGTGGTCGATCAGGATTTCGTTCAAAAGAAGTTATTCGAAGGGCTTTCGAAAATGAGCGTCAGCCCAAATGAACTCGTCATCGCTCTTACTAAAAACGCCGAATTCTACCAACTGGGTGACGCAACGGTTTGTTGTTCATGGGGTGCGTTTGGTATTCATCCCGATCCTTCGTCGAAGGTTTTGCGATCGTTTATTCTGAGCACTTATCTCGATCCGGGTGTTGTGCCCGGCGATTCCGACATACAGCCGCTGACCCAGCAAATTGCAGCGTGGATGAACGACCCGCTGCACGGTCATCAAGCGAATATCTTCCCGGCGTGGCAGAAACCATCTGGGAATGGCGCTTGTGGAGGCCGCGGCATTGGAACCCAGTATCGCTTTGCGCTGCCCACGGACGGCGCGCCGATATCAAATTCAACGATGGTGAAGGCTGAAGGAGGCGAGTATCAACTTGAGAACGTCGCCTTGCTTCCCTGGTATACCCAGAACGCCCACCCGGATACTTTCCAAGGCTCGTACAGCTTTCCCGATACTCATGCGCTTACCGCCGCTGCCCAACCCTGTTCGCGCAGGCGCCGTTCGAGCCCAGGCCCGACTGCCTTGCCGGTCTCGAATACACGCCCCGCAAACGGACACAAGTTGATTGGATATTGGGTGGGATATTCCCAATCGTTCCCTCTGCGAGACGTCTCACCACAATGGGACGTGGTGATCGTCGCCTTTGCCCCGCCGGCAAAAGGCTCAACGAGCCGCATGGTTTTCCGGACGCCCGCTGGCTACACGGAAGAGCAATTCAAATCTGATATTGCGTACCTGCAACGTCACGGCAAAAAGGTTTTACTCTCGCTTGGCGGCGGCGGCCAGGTTGTGATCTTAAATACAGAGGGGGACCTTCGTGATTTTACCAGCAGCGTTTCAACTATTGTCAAAGAGTATGGTTTTAACGGCGTCGATCTTGACTTCGAGACGCCTTCATTGATGCTGAATCCCGGCGATACAAACTTCCGCAAGCCAACGACCCCTTCAATCGTGAACTTGATCACTGCCATGCGCCAACTCCGGCGCCGCCTTGGAGCGAAGTTCATGATTGCAGAGGTTCCCGAAGGCCCCCAGGTACCTGCGGGCATGGAAGTGTATGGCGGCCAGTTTGGCTCCTTCCTCCCCGTCATTTATGGAACTCGGGATATCTTGTCTTTCGTCGATGTACAGAATTACAACACACCACCGCTCGAAGGGCTGGATGGAAACTATTACATGCCGGAAACGGCGGACTATTATGTCTCAATGACCGAGATGTTGCTTCGCGGCTTCCCGGTAGGACGGGATCCAAAGTCTTTTTTTCCGCCTATACCGCCAGAGAAGGTAGCGATTGGGTTCCTGGCTGGCCGCTCGCCCATCAGCGCAATAGAGAACTCCGTGCGATACCTCATCACAGGGAAATCTTATGCTGGAAGCGAATACAAGCTGAAACGAGCAACCGGTTACCGGAATTTCGACGGTGTCATGTTCTGGAACATCCAGGCGGACCGCCGGGACAACTATCAAATGTCCAATTCCGTCGGCCCGCTTCTGCACAGCAGCCCGTAGACATAGCCGCGGACCGCCGTGGTTGCGGTCCGCGGCACTTGCAAGGATTATTGGGAAAATCCGCAGACCGCCGAGACGGCGGTCTGCGCTACGGAGTCCAAAGCCTAGAAATAAAACTTCAGCGCGAGCTGGACGTTCCGTTCGCCTTGCGAGGAGAGAATCTCACCAAACTCCGTACTGGTTACGTTCCTCGATGCAGGGCCGTCGAAGATCGGGGTGTTGGTGAAGTTAATGAACTCGCCCCGGAATTCCAGGCTCTTGGACTCGGAGAATTTGAAGGATTTAAAAATCCCCGCGTCCCACTCGCTCAGTCCCGGTCCAAGCACTGTGTCATTAGCGCAATTGCCAAAGGTTCCCGCCGCGGGTTGAGCGAAGGCTGATGTCCCGAAAAATGTCGTGCCCGGGCCAACTCCGCCAGGATAGCTGTTCGCCGCGATGCAGTTCGCCCGGAAGCCACGGCTCTTGGTGCCGGAGACATCATTCGCCGTAATATCCTGCGGGAAGCCTGTGTGGCGGCTTACAATTCCACTCAGAGTCCAACCGCCGATCAGGCTATCGGCGACCCGGTTCATGTGGCTGCCGAACCGCCTTCCGACACCAACCGGCAGTTGATACGTATAGGAAAATGTGAACAGCTGCGTATCACTGAAGTAGGCTGGTCCCCATTCAGCGCTTCCGTTATTCGCGTAGAGGTTCTGCCAGTAGTAGTCTGACGTGCCCGCCTGGCCACCTTCGCCGTAATAGCCAGTATTGTTGGTCATTGCCTTTTGGTAGGTGTAAGACACTTGGAACTCGAGACCGCGTGTCAAGTGCTTGGTAAGGCTCGTCTGCAAAGCGTCGTACGCTTGGTTGCCATTTGACGCGGTGCCGGAGATCTGGCCGATTACGTTGTAGAGAGCCGGGTCGCCGGAGAGGAACGGGCTGCCGCATGGGGCTGTTGCCGTTGACGGGCATCCGCCAAACCCTGGCAGTTGCTTCTGGAAATAAGGCATAGGATCCATCAGGTTCGTTCCGTGCTGCCCAACGTACCCGACGGACAAGAGCATGTCGCCCGGGAATTGGTGCTCAACGCTGAAGTTCCATTGCTGAACGATCGCCGGCTTCACGTTAGGATCCCAGAGGCGGATGTTCGTGTTGGCGTAGGGGTTGGTAGGGCTCGCCAGGACCGAAAGCCCCTGGTCGCTCGTTGACCCGGGGTAATACAATTGGTTGCCTACCGTATAGTCATTTTCAAATTCCGATTGGAACGGCGGATTCAGGGGCATGCGGAGATTCGTGCCGGTCCCTTCCAGGAACGAAGAGATCGTGTAAGCGCCCCGCAACAC
This sequence comes from Terriglobia bacterium, assembly GCA_035945615.1. GTDB lineage: Bacteria > Acidobacteriota > Terriglobia > UBA7540 > UBA7540 > RH2-MAG17b. The sequence continues at coordinate 6,167 of DASZAA010000412.1, read as the reverse complement.
CGTCGTCTTGCCAAGGAAGCTTGGCGTGTAAGCAAATCCGATGCGCGGCTCAAAGTCTTTGTCAAAGGTATTGTAGAGCGCGCGCGAACTTCCGACTGCGCAATTGGAGCTTCCGAGCAAGGCCGGGCAGACGCCTTCGACGCTTGCGGTTGGAAATTCTTCAACGCCAGAAATCGGGCTGAAGTTCGCCTGGCGATTGAAAACTTCGTACCAGGGCTGGTTGTATTCCCACCGCAAGCCAAGATTGAGGGTGAGGTTTTGGGTAACGCGCCAGTCGTCTTGAACATACGGAGCATAGACCCAGCTTCTTTGGCCCCAAGTTCCGGCTTGGACGCCCAGTCCCACGCTCTCTGGAAGGCCAAGGAAAAGGTCCGCGTCCGAATAGCCCTTGCAGCCGGCAGCCGCTGGATTCGGGCCGCACGTATACTGGCCGTTGTAGCTCATATAGCCGTACTTGCCGTCGTTTCCGGCGTAGTAGGTGTTGATGTTGTGCCGCATCGCTTCGAAGCCGATGTGGATCACGTGACGATTGTGGGTCCAGATGAAGTCCACGGTAGGCTCCCACGTCGTATCTGCGAAAAGCTCTTCGGAATCGGCAGTACCGATGTTGCTGGTATTGCTGCTGAAGTCGATGCCAAGCAGCCCCGGCCCGCCTGCATTGCCATCGGCAATCCCAAGCTGAGTTCCCAGGTTACCCACGCCCGAGACCACAGAGCCGTTGTGCAAATAGATGCGGTTTAAGCCCATCTTCGCGTCCATCACCAGGGTTGGACTGAAGGTGTGCGTCCAGTCGATCACGCCGCCGTGGAACGGAGAATTGTTGAATGATTGGCCAAGAAGCAGGAACGAATTGGCCGTGGGGATTTGCTGGAAGGAGTCGGAATAGCTGCCCCACAGGTGATTGCTATTGTTCACCACATAGTCGATCTTCAGGTCGCCTTGGTCGGTCCGGGTCTCGTTCCGCGTGCTGTACAGGTTGTTGTGGAGGAGATTGGAACCGCTAGGCGCCGGATAGAAGCTGGAAGCGAAAAGCTTCTGCGCAACCGGGTCAAGCATGCTTATGGGGATCTGATTGTTCACAAAGGGCTGGCGAACTGCTGCCGGATTAGCGGGCGACGTGCACGGCCCGGTGAACGACGCGCACGGATTATAGAGCTGGATGGGTTTGCTGATGCCGTCGGCTGCAGTCGGGTGTAAAAGCTCAGAAAAGTCGCCGAGCCGCTCCGCTGCTGTCATCACCGTATCGGCCACTGTCGTAGTCGGGTTGTCGAGGCGCTCGCCCTGATAATCGGCGAAAAAGAAGACCTTGTGTTTCATCAATGGTACGGGCCCGCCGACCGTCCCACCAAACTCGTTCCAGCGCATGGGAGCTGTCGATAGGCCCTCGTAGTCGCGCTGCCAGTTATCGGCGTTAAAGATGTCGTTGCGAACGAACTCGAACGCATCGCCGTGGTATTGGTCCGTGCCCGACTTCAGCGTGACGCTGATCGCGCCGCCCATGAACTGTCCATACTGCGCGGGCGCATTGTTGGTGATCACGTTGAATTCCTGAACCGCATCAACGCTCGGCTGATAGGAAGTAAGGTTATCGGAAATCTGGTTGTTGTCGATGCCGTTGAGCAGGAAGTCGTTCGCCTCCTCGCGGTTTCCGTTGACGTAGGGCCGCCCACCACCTCCGGTGCGTTGCCCATTCTCGAAGGAACTCGGGTCTGTTGTTGTCACGCCCGGCGTCAGCAGCGTGAGCTGGATAAAGTTCCGCGTGGCGAGAGGAAGATTGACATTAAAGTTGCTGCTGGTCACCAAGCCAATCTGCATGGTGTCTGTTTGGAGCAATGGAGGCGCGGCTGACACGCTGACCGTTTGCGTCATTGCTCCTACATTGAGCGTGAAATCGACGCGGGCAATTTGATTCATCTCGAGCTCAAACGCCGGGCGGGTGCTAGTGGCAAACCCTGGTGCCTCGACTTTGAGGCTATATTGCCCGGCGGGAAGCCGCGGAAAATTATAGACGCCGGCGGAATTGGTCTGGGTGGGCCAAACCGTACCCCGCTGCACATCCGTCGCTGTAATCTTGGCGTTGGGCACCGACGCTCCGGATGGATCCGTCACCGTTCCCGTGATGCCTCCCGTAATCTCCTGCGCAACGGCCAGCTTCGTTGCCGAGAAAAACACCGCGATACAAATCGCGGCCACCCCTATCGCCATGACCAATCCCCGCATTTGCCCTTGCTGACGATTCATAACTCCTCCTTGTGACTTTGCACGAAACCTTTCTCATCCTCGTAGCCAGGGCGTAAGCTGGTTCAACAACCAGCGCCAGACCAAGCACGCGCGAATAGCGGCTCCAGATGGCTCACCGCGCCTGCCGCGAACCCGGAAACTTCCACCCTAGGCCAAAATTCCTCTCAACCGGCTTCTGTGCCTTGTGGTGGAGAAATACCAGAATCTCCAATGTCCTGTCAAGCACTTTTTTGTAATTTAATTAGTAATTCGTCTGAGGCAAGGAATAATCGAATGACTCTTCCGTTGACCGGAGCAAACTTTTAGATCTGCGCTTGCGTAAATCCGAGATGTGACCGTAGGCTTTTCGAATGCCACCACCCCGATAATCAATAAACGATTGACCGTGACTACCGTCCAAAGATTGAAAGAGGATTAGAAAATAACCGGGAGGGAGCCACAGAAACACACAGATTCACGGGACGAACCCTAGGGGTCCTTTAGAATCAACATTTCTAATAATCTGAGTGCAGAGTCCCGTAGTTAGAACTGTGCGCTCCTTTGCTGTAGCGGCATCTCTGCCGCCGTTTTTTGCAGTGCAGGCCTTCCGTATTGAGCGGCGGGCCTTCTGTCCTTTCAAAGGCCGGGGGCCGACCGCAAAGGCAGTGGTCTGCGCTACTTTGCTAACAGCGGCTTGTCGTTTGGACTGTGAGAAGCCGCAAAGTTAAAAAAACAAAACTCTGTCCCACACCCGTCAGCCGGATCGACGCGCATAAAATTCGAATTTCTTTGCAACTCATTCATAATTGTGAAAACATGGCTTGGAATTTGGTCCCAATTAGTTGTACTTTTACATTTATGTTTTGAGAGCCTGCGAACAGTGGAACCACCTGGACCACACGCCGCCGGCTTCCATAAGGAAATGGCAAGGAACGGTCTAGCCCCCCAATAGGCTCGCTTGTGCGGCGTCACCGGCCGCTCCGAGGATTGCTTGCATGAAACACGTCACCATCAAACCCCAACGCGACAAACAGATGATCGAAGCCGTGGTTCGCCGGTTCGGTCCGCTCTCACGCTCTGCGATTCACGAGCTGACCGACCTCCAACATAGCGAGATTTCGCGCCTGGCGCGCGAATTGCTCGATGAGGGGAAGCTGACCGAGACCGGGCGCGGCAACAATCCAAAGGGCCGCAAGCAGGTTTTGCTGAGTTTTAATGAGGAGCACCGGTTCATCATTGGAGTGAGTTTTGACGACGAAAGCGTGCTGGCTTCAGTGATGAATCTGTTCCCGAAGATTAAATCAGAAGTTCGTGAAGCTACTCGGCTCAGCGGAGGAAGTGGCGAACTCGTACATCAATTGCTCTTCTGTGCGAAGCGCGCGATGCAAGACGCAGGTGTCAGCCCAAAAAACCTGGCGGGAATTGGGGTGGCAGGGTCCGGGCTGGTTGATAGCCGCCGAGGTCAATTCATCATGTCCTCGACCGTTGAAGTCCTCAAGGACGTTTTCCTGCAGCGCATTTTCGAAGAAACTTTCGGCGCGCCGACACTGCTGGAGAATCTCACCCGCGCGAAGACCGTAGGCGAGCGGAGCCTGGGCGCGGGCGAGATGGCGGAAGACATGATCCTGGTCGAATATGGACGGACGGGCATTGGCGCGGGCATCGTAATCAATGGAAAGCTGATGCACGGGTCAGGCTTTGCAGCGGGCGAGTTCGGCCACACGCACATTATGGGCGAGGGCCCGGCGTGCCGGTGCGGCAGTTTTGGATGTCTCGAGGCGCTGGCGGGCGCGGCTGCGCTGGAGTCGCGCATTCGCAGAGCGATCTCCGAAGGCAGCGGCTCGGAAGTCCTGGCGCTCGCGGGCGGCGACCCCAATGCCATCACGGGATGGATGGTTTTCGAGGCGGCGCGCAATGGCGACAAGACGTGCCTGGCGCTAGTCGAACAGATTGGGAATCATCTGGGACTGGGCCTCGCCAATCTGGTGAATCTATTCAATCCGTTGGTATTGGTGGTGGATCAACGGCTTAGACTGGCCGGCGCGGGATTGCTTGACCAGATGATGAAAGTCATCAAAAGGCAGGCGCTGCGAGAGGCCACGAGGAATTTAACCATTCGGTTTGGCGAGCTCGGGACGGAAGCCATCATCCTCGGCTTGGGAGTCATCGTGCTCGACCGGCACTTTGAAATCCCGGCGCTGAAGCCGCCCCGGTTTATGATTGAACCGCTTCCAGGCGTCGCGAGCCACAAACACCGCCCCCAAAACACTGAGCGGACGGCAATGCCAGGGCGATTAACCCCAGCTGTGAAGATGACTCGTCGCGGCGGCGTTTGATGGGATGCGGGGTTCTTTTTTTACTGTAGCGGCAGCCTATGGCCGCCGGTCTTTACTATTAAAATCCAGCGGCCCCCTTACAGGCTTTACCGGCCGCTACAGGAAATGATCACCGTTGGGGCGAGGCAGTGCGAAAGCGCGCTCCTTGGGGAAGAAGTAGAAGCTTGGTTAGACTTGCAGCTTGCGCAGATAGGGCACGCTGGCTTTCATCATGGGCAGGTCCATTTCAACGAAATAATTCTTGATGCCGCCCGTTTTCGCCGCGGCAAAGATCTTCTTCCAGTTGAGCGTGCCCTGGCCTACCGGCGTTATCTCATGCGTTTTCGCCGACCAGCCCTGCACGTGCATTGAAACGAACCGGCCTGGATACCTGGTGAAATAAGCGGCGGCATCGTAGCCGTCGCTGATCTCTGAGACTTGAAACTGAAACTTGACGAGCTGAGGATCGAGGAATTTGAACAGCAAGTCGTAAGTGCGCTGCCCGTCCGCTGTCATCGATACGGTCCAACCCTCATTGTGAAGACCCTGTTGAATCCCGGCGCGGGCGGCTTTCTCAGCCATGCGGTTGTATTCATCGGCAGCGCGCTTCACATCATCGACCGTGGGATTGCGCGGCCCATCGAGGCTGGGCACCATCATTTGGGTCAGGCCAACGTCTTTTGCCCAGGCGATTCTGCCCTCCTGGTCTTTCCTGAGTTCCTGGATGCTGAAATGGGAGCTTATACAAGTGACGCCTGCATCATGCAAGATTCTGCGGAGTTCGGCGCCTGTATATTTACCGACGCCGGCGAATCCGGCGCCGGCGTAACCCACCGGCGAGCACAATTCGATCGATTGGAATCCGCCGCCGGCAAGCATCTTGATCGTGCCGGGAAAATCTTTGGCGATCATCGCCCTGACGGGCCACGTCTGGCACCCAATGGGCAAACCCAGCGGGTTAGCGCGAAGATTGAACGCGCCGGCAGACAGCAATCCGGCAACCGCAGCATTCGCGGCCGCGCACTTCATGAACTCTCTCCTCGAAACTGCGGACATCCACACCTCCTTGCGCATTCGATTGGAGACGATTATCGGTGTTGGCGCCGGTGGCGTCAAGCGTTAGCTGACCCGGTCACTCTCCCAGCTTCCAGGGCAAGCGGCGCGGGGCTGCACGAGCATAGTGGAGGCGTACGCTTATTGCAATCACCTTCGGCTACTGATGATTGTTTGGTGTACAATGGCTACCCGAACATGGCGAATCCTCCCGATTGCTCCATCCCGGCGCAAAGCAATCTATGACGGCGGCAATGGGAGGTCTTTCAATTCGAGCTTGTAGCGCAGAGTTTTATTCCTGAAATTCTGCGGCTTCTCGTTAGGACCGATGGAATATCGCAGGGCTTTAGAAACAAGCCTCTGCGCCACGGACAGAAGGAGCAGACAATGGAAACCAAAAGACAACGGAATCGCCGTTCGTTCCTGAGCAGCTTAACGGGAAGCGTGGGCGTGCTTGCAGGAACTGCGATGGGCGGAAGGAAGTTGCTGGCCGCTACCGAAGGAAAGGGGGTCGGGATTTTCGCCTTCGGCGAGTCGGGAAAGATCACAGGATTAGGAGAAACCGGAAACGTTTATAAA
>DASZAA010000411.1:0-4484 GCA_035945615.1 Terriglobia bacterium | reverse complement strand
GCGGGAATCTGGATCGACCATTTGGTCAGCATGTGCGCGAGTTTGCGCGCGTCTTCGTAGTAACGCGCCATGTTGACATGGGCGTGCGCGAGTTTCAGATCTGCTTGTAAACGAGCCGCGTCCTCGGCCGAGCCATTGTGTGCTAGGGTTTCGAGAGTCTTCGCGGCGTCCTTGCTGCCTTGAAAGCGGGCGGAGCCGAAAAAAACGACGGTGTCCTGGATCTGTTCGCGGCGGAAGCGGGCCAGCGGTTCCTGATATTCGGCGAGCATACGCAGGATACGGCCGTCGGGACTGTTAAGGAACGGTTCGTTTTCGTAGGCGACGGGGGCGGATTTGAGATGGTCGGTCATGGGTGACTCAGGTACATCGAATCCATACAGTGGGAATTGTGTCGTCCCTAACGGGACTCAGTTCTGTCTTCGTGCAGTGACCCAGCCCTTACGGGCTGGGCTAATGAATTCCGCCGCTTCGCGGCTTACGTCAACCTCATGCTACGTCGGTGGCGCCTCCTTCACTCCAAGCGGCTGGCGTCACATTGCTCGTCAAGCTAGAGATATGCGCGGCAGTTGTTACTGCTGTTCGTGATAATGCAATGCCTCCCAGAAGCCGATCCAGATATCGAGCAGGCCGAGGCCGCTGCAGACGCCGCGGAAAAAGCCGTTGGAAACTACACTGCGCAGCGAGGGAAACGACAACAAAAGATAGTTGTCGGTCCACTCCGGGGTCCACGGGAGAATGATCAAGAGAACTCCGGCGACGGCACTAATCAGTACAAATAAGAATACGGAAATGCGATGCATCCACAACTGCGCCCGCTTGGCTCTGGGGTCCGCGGTTGGCGTGGCGGGATCCAGAAGGGTGGCGGGACTCTTGGGATGAGGCGGTGTGGGTGGTACGTCGCCGGGAGCCGAGAAAACGGGATCACTCATGCCCGGGCGCTCCTGCGCGCAGCGGCGTTACTTCGAAGACGAGGACTCGATTCCTGGATCGGCCGATGGGGCACAGAAGCCATCCCGGTATTCTACGACTTCAGGGCCTTAATGCGCTCGGAGACATCGCGATAGTCGATGTTGCTGCCGTAGACGTCCATAAAGTGCTTGAGGGCAGAAGCTTTGTCGCCGGAAGATTCGTAGGCAGAGGCGAGTTCGTAGTTGAGAGCGACGCGGGTTTCGCCGTCGATGTTGGGAACGTTCAAGGCCTTTTCATACCAGCGAACCGCAGCCTCGGGCACACCTTTTTCAAGGAAGCACTGTGCCAGCCAGGTGTAGGTCTGCATGATCTGCTGGAAAGGATGACCGCGATCGAACGACTGGCAGGCTTTCTGCAGTTCGCCGATCGCCTCGTCGAGGAGGCCCATTTCGCGGAAAGCGATGCCGAGATTGTAGTGGGTTTCGGGATCTTCGTCGGAGGAGGCAACGTCGGCCTCGAGATCCTGCTTGAGCTCGCCAAACATTTCGGCGAGGTCAACGCCGGGATCTTCGCGGAACGGAGATGCCTGGGCAGCCGCCGGAGCGTGGACTGCGGGAGGCTGCGGTCTCGGGATATCGAGCGCCGCGGCTGGAATTGCAGAAGCGACGGGGGCTGGAACGGTGCGAACGGTGGCGGCCGCAACGGGATGACTGATTTGTGGCGCTGCCGGAGCGGCAGATGCGGCGGCGCTGGCCGCTAACGGAGCTACTCTCGCGGGCGCTGCAGGAACCGGAGGCGTCGGGGGAACGGCCGGACGAGCCGGGCCCGCGACTGGCGCAGCCTTCAGGAAATCTTCGCCCAACGAAGCTTCGATGTCGGCAACAAACTCGCCGAGCACGGGAGCGGTATGCGCCGCGGCCACGGCAGGTTCCACATGCGCGGGCGCCGGAGGTACGGGCTGGGCGACTGTTCCAGGCAGGAAGGTATCGCCCAACGACGACTCGAGGTCGGTAACAAATTCTTTCAGAACGCTCGGGTGCGGCGCTGGTTCAGGCGCGGCGGCGGGCGCTGGTGCCGGCTTGGGTGCCGGCGCGTGAAGTACAGGCGCAGGTTCGGGCTCTGGTTCCGGCTCGAGTGCGGCAACTTCCGCGACCACAGGCAACTCTTCGACCACGGGAGGCGCTGGTGCAACGGGTGCGGGCTCGGCTTCCTCAACGGCCGCGACTGGAGCTTCCTCGGTGACTTCGAACGAGGGAACGTCGTCGGCGGTGAGTTCCTCGATGACCGGCTCGGGGGCGGGGACCTCTTGTTCCGCAGCCTGAGTCGCGGCTTCCACTTCGGCGCGGATCTCAGCAATCTTCGCTTCGTCCGAGGTCAGAGTCTGCAACTTGGCCAGCCCGGCCATGGCCTGTTCGGGCATGCCGTGGCCAAGGTAGAAGCGAATCTCTTCGATGGTCTCGTCGACCTTGCCGTCGTCGGCAGGCTGCTGCTCGACGACAGGGGCGGGCTCTTCGGCGGGGACTTCCGCGGCAGGGGCCTCTTCGACGGTAACGGCGTCGTCCCACTCGGACGAAAGATCGATTTCTTCCGTGGCGGGGGCGTCGGGCTCGGCAGAGTCATCGGCAACAGCGGATTCGGCGGCCGGCGGAGCTGTAGGCCACGGTGAGGCGGCGGCTTTCGCGGCGGCTTGCGGTTGCTCGATTTCGGGCTCTGGAGCGGCTGCTTCGGGCGCAGCTTGTTCAATCTCAAATTCCGGAACGGCAGCTTCCGTCTCTGCGGCCTTGGGCGCGGGCGCATCCAGGAAGATGGGAGCTTCTTCGTTCGACGGCGCGGGCGCGGGAGTGGCAGTGCGATCTTCGTAGCGTTGTGCCAGTTCTCCGTAGCGCGTTGCTTCCTCGGGATGATCTGCTTCCGAATAAACGCTCTGCAGGGTGCGGCAGCAAAGGGCAGCTTCGGTGAAACGACCGGCACGCGTGTGCAGAGTGGCCAGACGCTGGTTGATGCGGAGATCGTTGGGCGCCATCGGCAAGGCGGCGACCAGCGGTCCCAGGGCCTTAGCGGGCATGTTATACGAGATGAAAAGCTCGGCGTCGGTTAACGCGGAACGTACGGCCAGAGAAACTTCGTCGGTATAGTGCTGATGGATCGCGGGCGCGGTGGCTTCCAGATCGTCCAGCAGCACAACCGCTTCTTCCGGAGTAATCAGCTTGCTTCCGGAAGTGCCGCCCATCTGGCTGACGACCTGCTGGTAGTTCTGCATATGCAGGGCGTTCTGCGGTTCGATCTGGGCGAGTTTCTGATAAAGGTCGCGCGAGCGGGTGAGATCGCCGGATTGCACGCTGGCATGGGCCAACAATTCCATCACTTCACTGACGTGGCTGGTGTCTCCCGCTTTGTGGAACAGGTCGAGCAACTTCTGCAAAGAGTCAGGATTGTCGCGGACGTGGCCGATGATCGAGTACAGGCACTCGAGAACCTTGCCGGAATTCTCCGCCAGCATGCGTTCGGCGTGCTGATCGAAAACCAGCAGAGCGTTTTCGTATTGTCCGGCCTGCATCAACGCGTCGGCAAAGCTGGCAATCGCCGGCAGGTCGTTGTGTACCGTCAGCAACTTGTTGGCGATGGCGCCGGCCTCGGAAAGTTGCCCGGTCTGCAGATAAGCTTTCAGCAGGTCGCGCAGGCCTTCGGGATTGGAATCGATGTCGCCGATCTTCTGCAGCGTGGCGACTGCGCCGGCCGCGTCGCCGGACTCAAGCAGGTTCCGTCCCTGCATGAGCAGCGCATAAGTGTTGCCCGGATCGAGCTTCAGCATGCGCTGCAGCACTTCTTCGGCACCCTGCAGGGAGCCTTTCGAGCGCAGGCTTTCGGCGGCTTGGGTGAAGATCTGCCAGGCTTCATTCTTCTTGTTGAGGCGGATGTAGACTTCGGCGAGGCGGATCCGCATGTTGCTGTTTTCCGGATCCATCTCAAGAATTTTCTGGAAGATGCGGACCGCGTTTTCCAGTTCGTTGGCCTTCAGGAATTCTTCGGCGACCTGGAGATATTGCGCGCGGGCGTCGTTAAAAAGTCCCTGCTGGGTGTAGAGTTCGGCCAGCTTCAGCAAGCTTTCGAGCGCGGGTTTCAGCTTGCAGATTTTCTTGTACATGGCGATGGCCTTGACCGTGAAGCCCTGGCTGGCATAGGCATCGCCGACCGACTTGAAGCACTCGGTGGCCTTGTCGGAGTCTCCGCTGCGGGAGTAAAGATCGCCGACGGTATTCGTGACCGTTAAATCTTTGGGATCGTGCTTGAGGACTTTTTCGTACTCGGAGATGGCATTCTGCAGCTTGCCCTGCTGGACATACTTCTCCGCATTGGCGAGAACCTTTTGCTTATTGAAGCCGAATAATGCCATAGAGCGCGAACTCTCCAGACCCTGGTCTTACCAACAACGCTGACTTCAACACCGCGAAAGACGTCTCCGTACAAAAACCCGCGTTTGAGGAAACTGCTTCGGGTACATGTCGCGGTGGGTCATCCTCAACATCGGCAGATGGTCCACCGGACAAGGCCAATTGTACGTCTGGAAGTCATGA
>DASZAA010000410.1:0-17433 GCA_035945615.1 Terriglobia bacterium | reverse complement strand
CTCGCGTCATCGTGAGGTGCCCGAGGGGATCATGACTGACATTCCTCTCGCAGCCGGTGTTACCACCATGGTAGATGCGGGCACTTCCGGCGCCAACGATTTTATTCAGGAGATGATGCAGGTCACAGACCATTCCCAGGTGCGAGTTCTCTCGTGGCTCAATATCGTCGAAAACGGCATGTTCAGCGGCCTCGAGCAGGATCCCGACAACATGAGCCCCGCCCGCTGCGCTCAAATCATTAATGAGTTTCCGAACCTAATCGTTGGAATCAAAACCGCCCATTACGGCGCTGGCTTTAATCTGAATAGTCCGCCCACGCCCTGGGCCGGTATTGATAACGCCATCGCCTGCGGCAACCTGACGCACAGACCCATCATGGTGGATACCTCCCCGGTTCCCGGCCGCTCCTATGCCGACATCATCACGAAGCGGCTGCGTCCGGGCGACATTCACACGCACGTCTTTGCTCAGCAGTTCCCAATCATTTTGCCGAATGGCAAGGTCAATCCGATCATGTGGCAAGCTCGCGCCCGCGGCGTTATCTTCGACGTCGGCTATGGCTCGGCGAGCTTTTGGTGGCGGAATGCGGCCCCGGCGGTCCAGCAGGGCTTCTTGCCCGACTCGATTTCCACGGACCTGCACCTCGGCAACGTCCCGGAACTCAGCCTGACGAATATCATGTCGCGGTTTCTGGCGATGGGCGAGACCCTGAACCAAGTGATCCGGCAGACCACTGTGGATCCAGCGCATGAGATCCATCATCCTGAACTCGGCACTCTCAGTCCTGGCTCCGATGCGGATATCGCAGTGTTACAACTCGTGCACGGCAGGTTCTGCTATCACGATGATGGTTATGCGCGCATGTGCGGCGACTCTAAACTGACCGATGTGATGACGGTTCGAGACGGTGCTATCCTCTACGACCCCTCCGGGCTAAGCATGGTGGATTGGCAGCAGGCCCGGCCGCAGTACTTCGGTCATTGTCCCGCAAGCGCGCCAACGTTCAATGGTCATCGCCGCTGCCCCTCAATGGCCGACAGCTTCGAGCGTAATCTCACGAATTATGAACGCCTCTCTCCGCCGTTCCCTGTCAAACCCTGGGTGCAAGTGCCGGGGAATCAGGGGAATAATCCTCCCGGCGTTCCACATCCCCCGGACTTGACGCTTAAATATCACTCACCATTCCCGGACCATCCGAGAGCGCAACCGCTGGCTAATCCCCGGGACACATATCCCGTCCAGAATCAACCTGTAGATACTGCGTCTGGTCAATAATAGAATGCCTTAAAAGGAGGGCGAAAATGAAAACGCGCACAAGTATTATGAACATCAAGTCATTCGCGTCCGCTCTGGCACTCACGCTGCTTACGGCCCTGGCGCCGCCGGCCGGAGCCCAACTTGCCTCTTCCACCAACTTGACCGGGACAGTCACGGACACATCTGGCGCGGTCGTTCCGGGAGCTAACGTTAAGGCGGTAAATACGGCGACGCAGATTGCCTATAATGCGCTCACAAATGGGGCGGGTATTTACAACATCCTCTACATCCCTGTCGGCACGTATAGGCTCTCGGTGACCGCGCGTGGCTTCGATACGGCTGTGCACACGAACATCATCGTGGAAAATAACCAGACGGCGCGCACCGACTTTGTTCTGCACGTTGGCTCGGTGCAAACCTCCGTTACGGTTTCCAGCGCACCGCCGCCGATAGCCACCGACGACGCCACGATCGGCCAAACCATCACAACCACCGATATCGCGCAGTTGCCGGTCAACGGGCAGGACCCCTTGAAGCTCGCGACAATCAACTCGAGCGTTATGCTCAATGCCGACAATGCCCAGGGAAATCCTCCAGGCGAGCGGTTCCAGGGCGCTGGCACGCGGCAGATCCAGAATGACGTCACCCTTGACGGCGTCACCTTGATGAACGCGCTTTACATGACGGTTAACTTCCGTCCCGATCCCGCCGCAGTGCAGGAAGTCAATGTGCTGACGGGAACTTACTCGGCACAATATGGCAACTATCTCGGTGTGCACATCAACGAGGTGACCAAGGGAGGCACGAACCAGCTTCACGGCAGCTTCTCTGAGAATTTCGGCAACACGGCTCTCAACGCCAATACGTTTGATTTCTCCGCGGTGCCGATCGCCAAGGAGCCATACCACTTCAACCAGTACAACGCTGAGCTCGGCGGTCCGGTGGTGATTCCCCATTTGTATAACGGCAAGGACAAGACCTTTTTCATGTTCGACTACCAGGGCCTCCGGAACGACCAGACGCCGACGGACACATACACGGTCATGACGCCGTTGATGCGACAGGGCAACTTTACGGAATTGTTGCCGAAGACGACACTTACGGACATCTACAATCCCAGTTGCGTCTCGGGCAACATCATCGCGCCGACATGTATCTCGCCTGCCGCCCAGCAATTCTTGAAAGTCATTCCCGCGCCGAACGTGCCAAGCTCCAGCACAGCCAGCGGTTTTGCCCTGGTCAATAACCTGGTTGTGCCCACCGAATCAAAGAGCAACTTCAATCAATACCTGACGCGGATCGACGAGAATGTCAACAATAAGACTCGCCTTTCCTTCCGCTACGGCTACCAGTCCGGAGCGCCCTTCCTCGGCGCAGCCTTCCCCAACGACGCCACATACAGCCCGAATACACAAAGCAATTTCGTGGTGGATTACACGCAGATTATCTCGCCAGCCATCATCAATGACTTCCACATCGGGCGCAACCGGTTCGATACCACGTTCGCCAGCGCCTACTACGAGGTACCCAGTACCGATGCGACCGCCCAGGCCTTGGATGGTGCGATTGGAGGAAATGGCGCTTTCGCCTATATGCCCGCCAATCCAGGCATTCCCGTCATCTCCATCTCCGGTTACACGGGCGCTGGCAATGGTGGCACCAACTGGTTTCAGGGTGACACGGCTTGGGTAAGTTCGGATGCTGTGAGCGTTTTCCACGGTGCGCACAGCATCGTCACGGGCATTGACCTTGATCGCTTTCTCACTACCCGAAAGGCAGTGAACGACCCCCAGGGATTATTTTCGTTCACGGGCACGATCAGCTCTCCAGGAAGCGCCGCCGGCGCACCAGCCGATTTCATGCTCGGCTTGCCCCAGGTAGTCGATACACCCGCCCCTGAGGTCAACGGCTCCGGCCAGCAGTGGCGCGACGGCTTCTACTTTGAAGACAAATGGGCTGCTACCTCGAAACTCACTTTGAATTTAGGTCTGCGCTACGAACTGGATACCGTGCCTGTAAGCCCTACGGGCTATGCCACGATCCTCAACGCCACCGAGACCGCTCTGGTTCCCACCAACGTTCCCGCCCCGAATTATCCCTTGACCAAACCGTGGCGCCTGGGCTGGGCGCCGAGGGTGGGCTTTGCTTATCGCGTCACCAAAGACTGGGTCGTGCGGGGGGGCTTCGGCATCTTCTACAACCCCAACCAGACCAACAGCTATACGCTGTTGGATACGAATCCGCCGATGTCGTCAGCGGCCGTCTTCAACACTTCTCCGAGTGCCGAGCTAAGCTTCCCTAACCCTTCGGGGGGAGGCTCGGCGGCCAAGCCGGCGGCAAACACGGTCAGTGTTGTAACCCTCAATGCCTATATGCCGCCGGCGACGATGAACCAGTGGAGCCTCGATGTAGAACGATCACTTTGGTCCAATGCGGGCCTCGACGTTCAGTACATTGGCAGCCACACTTATCACCTTGACACAAGCTGGTATAGCAACGAGCCGCAACCCGGCGTCAAGGCGTTCGTAGCTGCTGACCGGCCTAATCAGTCGTTTGGCAGCATTCGTGATCTTTCGGATCAGGCTTGGTCGAACTATGACGCGCTGAACGCAATACTGACACAGCGATTCCATCACGGCTTGGCCATGACGATGTCCTACACCTGGTCACATGACCTGGATATCAGCCAAGACTCGAACGATGGCGGCGCGCCCATGGATCCCTATAACTGGGCTCTTGACTATGGCAACTCGACCTTGAGCGTTCCCCAACGCTTTGTCGCGACCGTCGTTTATCAGCTTCCGTTTTTCACCGGCTCCAAAGGCCTGGTGCGGGCGCTGGCGGCGGGCTGGAACGCGGATAGTATTCTCACTATCCAATCTGGCACGCCATTCAATGTGGTGGTTGCAGGCGACCCTGCCAACACCAGCAGGACGGGCGTAGAGCGGCCGAATCTGATCGGCACACCAATCAATGAATGCGGCGCCCGTCTCGTAGCGTGCATCACCAATGCGTCTCAGGCCTTCGCGCAGCCAGCGGCGGGAACCTACGGCAATATGGCGCGGGATATGCTCTATGGTCCCGGCTTTGCGGATCTGGATTTCGCCCTCGACAAAAATTTCAAGATTGGGGAGCGCTTCAACTTTCAGCTTAGGTGTGAGGCCTTTAACATCCTGAACCATCCGACTTTCGGTGTGCCCGGAGCGACGTTTGGCTCTTCGACATTTGGCAATATCACCACTTTGGCAGGGACCAACCCGACGCGGGTAATCCAGTTTATGGGAAGGTTGACGTTCTAGCGGCTTAAGTTCGCGCGCCGCCCACGGCCGTACAGACGACAAGATGCCTCCAGTCAAACGCCCCAAGCTCGCGGCAGTGGTAACCGCGATCCGCCTATACTCGCACCCGCAGCACATCGTCGGTCGTTTCCTTGACGGCTATGGCTGGGACGGCAGGTATCATCACCCGGAGATGGATTTAGTGGGTCTTTACGTCGACCAGCGCGGCGAAGGTGACCTGACCCATGAACTTGTGGAACGGCATCCTGGCTTAAAGGTCTATCCCACCATCGGCGAGGCTGTAACACTCGGCACCGGCAAGCTGGCGGTGGACGGCGTAGTGGCGGTTGGCGAGCACGGCAGCTATCCGCGCACCGAAAAAGGACAGGCCGAGCAGCCTCACTTCCGTTTCTTTGAGGAGGTCGTGGATGTTTTCCGGACCAGCGGGCGTGCGGTGCCCTATTTCAACGATAAGCAACTCGCTTCCTGGAGCTGGCCGCACTCAAAGCAGATGGTCGACACGTCGCGTCAGATGGGTTTTCCGCTTCAGGGTGGCTCAAGCTTGGCGGTGACATGGCGAATCCCATCGGTTGAGTTCCCTACCGGCGCCACCGTTCACGAGGCTCTCGCCATCGGTTACGGTGGCGTGGATAGCTACGATTTTCATGTTCTCGAAACAATCCAATGCATGGTTGAGCGGCGCCAGGGCGGCGAAACCGGAGTCGAGTGGTTGCTGGCTTATCAGGGTGAAAGCTTCTGGAAGGCCTACGAGCAGGGTGTGTGGTCCCACGCGCTGATGAAAGCGGCGCTGAGCCGTAGTTCCACCCTCATGCCTGCGAGCTCAGCTTTCACCGATGTGTTTCCCACAATCGAGCAAATGCGAACCTTGGTGACCGAACCAACCGCATATCATTACCAGCATCGTGATGGCCTGCGCTGCACGATGCTGCTCATGAACGGACTGGTACGTGACTTTACCTTTGCGGCGGCAATCGAAGACCAGTCGAAGCCTTTTTCCACCCAGATGTATCTACCGATGCCCGACGGCCGCACAACGCTGGCGAGTTTCTTCAGCCCGCTCGTGCACAATGCCGAGCTGATGTTCCTCACAGGCAAGTCGCAGTATCCGATCGAGCGGACGCTGCTCACTTCTGGCCTTGTGATCGCTGGGGTCGATAGCATTTTCCAAGGCCTGCAGCGTGTTGGAACACCACAGTTAGCGGTGAGTTACCAGCCAAGTCCTGAATCCACGTTTTGGAGAAGTTAGTGCTCACCCGCCGCCGGTTTCTTGGATACACCGCGTCGGTGCCTGCCATGCTGTCGTCCCTCCCACACTTGGGCGCCGAGACACGTTCAGCAGCTAAGACGCTCGCTCCCGAGATCTCCACGCGCGCACTTGAAATCCATAAGCGTGCGCTCATCTTCGATGGGCACGTTCATGCTGGCGATCGCGAGTTTTATCATGGAGGCAGCATCGGTAGGCGCAAAAATGATGGGCAATGGGATTTGGCTAGGGCTCAGGAAGGCGGGATAGGCGCTTTTTTTTACTCCGTTTTCGTGCCCGAAGAATACTATCCGAGCCGTTTCGAAACGAAGCAGGCGCTGCGCCGCATCGATGCGGCCCTCCATCAGTTAGAGATGAACCGCGACACAGTCGCGCTTGCGCTGAACGCGGATGATGTGATCCGGATTCGCGCCAAAGGTAAGATTGCTGCGGTGCTCGATATCGAGGGCAGTTACGATTTGGACGGCGATCTTGGCGTGCTAAGCGATCTTCATCGGCTGGGCTTGCGCTCGGCTCAGCTCTCCGCTCACAACTGGGACCAACACTACGCCGATGCCTGCTGTTCGCCGGCCTCGGTGCACGGTCTCGACGCCTATGGGCGCGAAGTGGTCCACGAAATGAACCGCCTGGGCATGGTGATCAATGTTTCGCACGCCTCGGACGCCGCAGCGTCCCAGGCCATCGACGCCAGCAGTGGCCCGGTGATCGCGACGCACAACGGATTACGCGATGTAGTCAACATTCCCAGGAATATGCCCGATTGGGTGTTGCGGAAGATGGCAGCCCGCGGCGGCATGATCGGCTTTCGGACTGCCAATGAATTCAATAACCCGAAAGAGTACGCTTACCGCACTGCGCATGAACACAAGACATTCTGGGACACATCTAGCATTCCTCAGTTGGTCGCCGGGAAAACGATCTATGAGGTGGATAAACTTGTGGCGCCACAGTTCCCAATGCCTGGCTTCCCGGCGCCTGAATCCATCCTGCTGACTCCGGACGAATGGGTTACTGTAGTGGATCGAGCCATCCAGACGGCGGGGGAAGACCATGTGGGTTTCGGCAGCGATTTCGATGGCGGCCCCACGCTGCTGCGCGGCATGCGCGACGTTCGGGATCTGCCCCTAGTCACCGAGGCGATGGTGCGCCGAGGCTACTCCGAACAGAGAATCAGAAAGTTTTGGGGAGAGAATCTGCTGCGCTGTTTCCGCCAGATCACTCAAGTTGCGGCCTGATGCAACGCTCTAGCGACTGCGTATTGACTATGCGCACGTGGCCCGACTGTGAAATCGATGCAGCCTCAGGCGCGGGCGTACTGCGATTGTTCCGGCGGCTGATAGCTCACCGCCAACTCTGGCGTCTCCATCCGCTGGTTCAGCCGCCGCCTCGAATCCAGACATGCCTCTAGCAGGCCGGAGGTCAATAAAGTGCGCCGCACGGGATAGTGTGCTCTCCGAGTCATGAACGTCCGCTCGATTTTCGCCGCCAGACATGCCGTGTCAGTCACATCGGGTGTTGGTGGGAGAAAGAACTGAGTCGAAACGAGCCGGCCGCTTGCCAAACGCGCCGAGATGTTAAAATCCATCACCGCGCCATCAAGCATGAGAAGCGTGGCGCGTGTCCCGTCGGAGTATTCGATACAGTAGGCCGACGGGGACTTAACCAACTGGGGGAGCACTCCGGAGGTCACGAGATCCTGCGTGCGGCCATCAAGCAAAGTGAGACCCAGAGGGGTATCGCTGCGGGATAGGGCTGAACTCAACAGTTCCTTGGACCATTGCCCGGTCTCGCCGCCGGCCCACACGTCGTCGCCCTCCAACAACTGGACCGCTCTTATACCGGTCTCGCCGCCTCTTCGGCGCTCCAGCATGCACTGCATAGCTTCGAGCGCGTCGAAATCCCCTCCGTTCGCCGCGCCCACGCCAACCATCACTGCCTCCTGCACGTGCGCTCCCTCTGATATGTCCACGTCCGGCAGGCGCCAAGTGACTGGCAGCGAAGACCCAGCAAGCAAGGGAAAGTGGAGCCGCTCCGCCGTTGCCACCATCTGCCGCGCTTCCGAAAAGCTGAAGGAAAGTTGCCCATAATTGAAATAAGGCAGAGCATGTCTCTCTTCCTCGAAAACCTGCACGCACTGCTGGAAAAAGTCGTAAGAGGGAAGCAAAATCTGCCCCTTGTTATTGCTGGGATAATCGCCCTGCTCGGCCACAGCGAGCACAGCGTCCACGGCGAGCTGTTCGCCGCCGCACCGCAAGGCTTCAGGAATGTTGCGGCAGAGCCGGAAACCGAACTGCCTCGATCGCGCCACGCTCAAATCGCTCATCGGTCCGGGCGCCCCAGATGCCTGGGAGGCTAGCCGCCGCTGCCCGAACTGCCCGGTTACGCTTTGCGCAACCGGCGGATGTGACGGTCCTGTTTCGGGGCGCTGAGGCGGCAAGGCAGGCTGCACGGCCGCAATTCCCTGCGCGCGCCGGGATGCAGTCGCGCGTTCCGCTTTCAGCGTTTCCGCGAATGCCCTCGGACCACGGAACTTCGGCGCCAGCGCGTCCAAATAGAGAGAGACAACCTGCACGTTCGGCGTGTGCCAGTTTCCCTCGAAGGGATAGCCCACCAGAAAGCGATCAGCGATCGATTGCAACTTCGATCCGAGGTGATAGACACTCCCCAGCACGGCTAGGCGCAACGGAGCCTCGGCCGAACTTGGCAGCGCTTGGCCAAGACCTGAACGGAGAAGCGGGCCCGACGTCACCAGGGCAGATGATAGAGCTGAATATCCTAGAAAGCGACGGCGTGTTAGCACGAGATGCTCCTTTATGCAAATTTCGGACCGACCGGACGACCCTCATCCAAAGGACCACAAGGTGAAAGAGAGGTCTTGCGTTCGGAAATAGGCACTACTTTAATGATCCCGGCCCAGCTACTTTATCAGAGTTTGATGGAGCTGCGTGGCAGAATGAGCGACTCTCGACAGGCCGCCAAAACCTTCAGGTTCCAACACCTCCTCCGCACTGACCGTGGTCGCCTGCGATCGATAACTCTGACCGACCGACGATTGGGGGATTTGATCTGGCCCGCCTTACGGTGGAGCAAACTACGGCGCACGTCGTAATCGAGGATGGGGTGTATTCAGAACCTATGAAAGCAGATAGCGGACCGAGATAAAACTTAGGGCAGGCTCATAGTTGGGCGAGCAGGGCTTCCTTCGATAACTTCTGGTGGCGCTCTCGGACAGGCTGGTTCTCCGTCTGAGCACCTTCTGCAGAGGGACAACGTGTCGGCCTCGCGCACCAAAAAGTTAACTTCTCATAAATGATTGTATCCAGGTGAGATGGGCTGAGAAGGAATGAGGGGGCCGCCAGCTTTCGCTCAAAGGGTTTGGTCAACAGGCGCGATCCCTTCACAGCAAGCAAGCGGGTTCCCCTCGATGAGGTTATGCCGAGTGCTTGTGCCGGACGTAGAATCCGATCGCAAGCAGGCCAGTTCCCAAGAGCAGCAGAGAAGCCGGCTCCGGCGTCGTGGTGGGTGAATCTGTGTTGTCAATATTCGTCCCGCCTCCCACTAGGCCACTACCGCCACCGGCGAAGGTTGCGGGGCTGCTGTAAGCCAAGTCGGAGGTTTGGTTGCCAATAATAGTCAACGGAGTGCCGGCGGGCAAGCCCAACAGTGCATAGATCGCTGGGTTAAACTTCCCCTCGACGCTGATACTGTTGAATTCGAGGCCTGTCGCGCCATTCACACCGATTTCTGCGCTGGCCGCCTGCATGCCGGAAAAGTCTCCTGTAAAGCAGGTGCCTCCGCAGCCGGTGATGGTAATTGAGCCGCCGGGACCCCAGACGAAGGGGCTTGAGGGCGTCCCGGAACCGGAGACAGTGGCCCCACTAGTGAACATAAACGTGGATCCGGGGAGCGGTATGGGGGTTTTCCCCGTCTGTTGAATAGTGACTGAGCTCGCGGTCGCGGTGAGCGTGCTCCCCGCGCCTCCAGCCCAGGACCACGTATCGGATGAATTAGTGCCGTCAAATCCAACGGTAACAGAATCGGCGGCAATCGTTATGGGAACGAGAAGTAAACAAAGAATGGATATTAATACGGCTTGTTGCTTTAACATGGAATGTTTTCCTCTCCGTAAAACAACCCTGCAGATGGGAACGACTCCCTTCCTCCGAGTTTAGGTGAATCACACGAACTGCGCCGCGCCATTGCGCGGAGAGCACAGCCCATGCCTGTTAATATCTGTCTACTTTATCGCAGGTTGGATGAAAGGCTATCGGGTGAAAACCGCAAGTTGCGGAAGGATTTTGGCTGATTACTAGAAAGGCAATCTAGAAGCGTATGGTTACAGGAACATAAACAGGTTGAAATGCCATTCATCAACTGTTAGACGGGATGCTATAAGTAGCGACCGTCATTATGCTCAATAGAGAGAATGAGGGCCGCTTTGCAGCGCGATCCAATCTTGAGAAAACAGACCGGGGTCTTTTACTTTCTCTCAAGTCCATAACTAATTAAGCTGAAATCAATTGCCACACTTAGGTAATTTCCTACCACAGATGAAATAACTGTTTTTTGAATGAGACCTGTAACCTTCCGGAGGTAGCTTTACAGGGCTTCCGGTTTTACACAGTAATCAATAGTAAACAATAGGGTTATCGTCATAGCAATCGCTCTCTTCAGTTCGGTGACGCTACGTCATTATGGCCCATAAATTGCCTCACTGTGGCCAACGATTCTAAGCCTATCCTAATAAAACGACGAAATGAGAGGCAGACTTATGAACTTTATAAAGCGTTTCCTGATGGGAGCCGCGCTTGTGGCGATTGCGATTTCGTTTGCCAGGGTGCCGATTCGCGCAGACTCGTTGTCGGCGTCCTATTTCCAGCTTCCTGAAGTTAACCCCGATACAAATCATGGCAATGGCGGGAAGGGTTTGTTGCTTCCTACTTTAGGCCCAAATGGTTTTCCGGTGGTCAATGCCGCCGGTCTTGCTGCGCTTAACGATGTCGACCCGACGACTCATCAAATCGAGTGGTGGAGTCCGGCGCTCGACCCGGCCGTCACCGTTTTGAATAATCCTGTATACCCTTCGACGATCACATTGCCCTTCATCGACAACAATATGTATACAAATACAACGATCCTTGGGCAGAACGGCAACGACAACACCGCTTTCCTGACGGCCGAATTTCAGGGAAACTTTAGCCTCGCTTCAGCAGGAAGCGTGACGTTTAACGTTTGCTCGGATGATGACGAATTTGTCTACGTTGACGGAGACTTGGTGGTCGACAATGGCGGCATTCACGCGACATCGTGCGTGTCACCCACCAATCTCAACCTCGGCGCAGGCAACCATTCATTAACTGTTTTCTATGCAGACCGGGAGAATTCCGGAGCTGTATTTCAGCTTACTGCCAATATCGGCTTGACTCCGCCTAGCACAACCCCGGAGCCAGCAACGCTTTCGCTTTTCGGCTTGGGCCTGCTCGGACTAGGGCTTGCCGTAAGGGCAAAACAACGCCTTCGCAGGTGGGTGGTTCCATTAAAGTAATAGTTTGTGATGGAGAAGGGGAGCGGCCCGCCCGCTCCCCTTTTTTTGACCAGTGGTCGTAGACCGCCGCTACAACACAACCGCAGTGGATTAATTCGTCCTCAGGTTAATGACAAGCAGCTTGCCGTCAGTATGCCAGGCGCCGCCGGTTCCGGTAAGCCCCTGGGTAAGAGGTTGAGGTGGAATAATCAGGGCTTCGGCGCTCACGAGGCTGGTATCGAGCAAGTCGGCGCCAACCTTGGCGCGCTCCTCATCAAGATTGGGATCGGTGGCGTGCGAGACCACGCCTGGATGAATATCAATGCCGGTGTCGTGAACCGCGGCGCCTATCCATATTTCGCGGCCATCCGGCGTCTTTGCCGTAGACCTCCATAGGCGAAGGTGATGGCGCATATTAAAAGTGTCGAGCACTTTTTCGAAAGCCAGGTCCTGGGGCCGGGCGAACAGGTAAAGATTCGAGATCGGCGCGGCGCCATAACCCTGATCCTGAATCACGGCTTGCACGGTCTTCAAGATGGATTGGTTCTGCTTGGGGCGTGGAATGATCCATCCTGCCTGCGCGAAGGCATTGGTAATTTGTTGCTGGCTGCCAATGATGACGAGGTTTAGCGGATCGCCCGGCTTGCCGTCTGCCGTCTCCGACCGCTGAGGCACGCCGGTAAGCAGAGCGTGCACAGCCGTGGCGAGATTGCCCGGCAGGGTTTCGGGCACGGCGGCGGCGTAGGTTTTCTCAACCGGAAGCGCCTGATCAAGCGCCACCTGCATATCCGTTCCCGCTGGGAAAACGATGTCCACGGCTGGCGCGCCGACCTGTTTCTTTTGAACGCCTTGAATGGTCGAGCTGAGGCCAGGCAAAGACTGTTCCAACTTGCCCAGAGCATCGTTCACATAGGTCGAGCCCATCTGGCTTGACTTGACGCCCAAGATCGACCCATCCGCCAGCACCGACTCGCGAGCATTTTCAACTTGCGAGAGATGGCACGAAATCGCCACCGGTTTTTCCTGCGGAAGCTCCAGCTTGCTGAACTTCAGCAGCAAAAGCGCCGGAGTGTCCGGGTCTGTGCTCTTCGCAATCTTCTCGATATCACCTTCAAGTACCGTGCCCAACGGGATGACAACCGAGTTTCCGGCCAACACCTCCCGGACGACGCGCGCAGTGACCGTTGCGTGAACCTTGGATGTGGCCGTGCTTACCGGCGTCGTCAACCGGATGTAGAGAACAGTCCCTGCGGGGAGTGACGCCGCGGAAGTTGATACACCTCGCGCAGGCAGTGCAAAAAGAAGAGCTACTACGAAAGCGGTAAGATTCAGCGATGCGGTTCGGGCCAGCTTGTGACTCTCTGTGGTTTGTGGATTGGGGAAAAACCAGTTTTGTTTCATGGCGGCGCCTCCAGACAAGTCGTATGATAGCTCCGGAAACTCCGATGCTCGTAACCCGCCAGCGGTTGTGAGCGGTTGTAGTGGGGCGCGACCCATAGCATAAATCTGATGGGTCTAAAGCATAGCGTGGGCCCTCTTTCGCACCCTTAGGAAGAGTCGCGCAATTCCCGCAGAATCTCGCGCGACGCCTTGAGCGCGGTTTCCATGTCGCCGGGAGGCAGCGAGATTGCAGCTACTTTGGCGTGCCCGCCGCCGCCGAACCGCTCGCAAATGCTCGCCAGGTTTGCAGGGTTTGGAGCGTGATTCCACGGGCTACTGCCCACCCCGATCTTGATGCGGCTCGGAGAGCGGCTGATCGCCACGGTGTAAACCGAGTCTGGAAACAAATAGTACGGGATGAACTTATTGTAACCCTCCCGGTTTTGGTCTGTCACGTCAAAGAAGAGCACGCCGTTTTTCAGCTCGCCGCGCTCGCGGATGATTTCGATCCACTTCATATGCTGGATTTGAAGCTTCTCGAACTCCTCCCGGATGTGCGGCAGCGCCGCGATTTCCTTGAGCGGTTGCGAAGCGAGCAGAGGAATGATGCGCGAGCCAAAGCCCGGATCGCTCGTCCCCTCGATCACGAGCGTGATCTGCATGGCCGGATCCTTCATCTCGACGGCCGTTTTCGCGTCGGCATACTGAGCGCCGTCGATCACATCCGCCCAATAAACCAAGTCATCCAGGTCGGGCGGATGAAAGCTGAATTTCGTCTCCGCAATGCGCGCGATGAGCTTGGTGCAGGAGCGGTAGGCGGGATCGTAAAACTTGCGGCCGCTGGAATCGCTGCGGAAGTGCGCCGCGTCCTGCTCGCTGAGGAAGGCGCTCTGGTGGTGATCAAACCACCAAGTGAGGCGCGGAGAACTCGAATACTTGAAATCGACAATGATGTTTTCGTCCCCGCGAAACAGCGAATCGTCAAAAAGCTGGCCGGCGCGATGAATCAGGCCCGCGTAAGAAATCTCCGCGTCCGGGTCCATTTGGGCGCGATACCATCGCGTAAAAAAAGCGGCGGACGAAGCGCCGTCAAAGCACTTGTCATGAAAACAAATCAGGATTTTCTTCTTCTTCGTCGTCATATCCGGGGCGCGGCTGCCGTCGCTTAGGGTTACGTGCAATAAGGCGAAACTTGCAAGATGAAGCCCGGGCGGAAAAATGTCAAGCGGAAAAACGCCGAGCCGGCCCGGGGTTTAAAATTTGGAGGCAAGTTGCGGTTGAGTCATTGTGGCGGACCTCTTAGAAGCTTCAGCCGCCGGTTTTTACTATTTAAAGACTGACGGCCAGAGGCCGCCGTGCAGTCAAAGGCCGCAGAGTTAAACTACGAGCCCTGCGCTACAATGGAAAGTTATGAAAATCGCCGCCGTACAAATGGACATTGCCTTTGCTGGTAAAGAAGCCAACCTTGCTAAAATCCTCGATTGCATCCGCGCCGCGGCCGCGAGTGGCGCCGGGATTATCATTTTCCCCGAATGCGCGCTCACCGGCTATTGTTTTAACAGCCTGGAAGAAGCGCGTCCGCTGGCAGAGTCCGTTCCCGGTCCTTCCACCCAAGCGATAGCGCGACTGGCGCAGCAGTTTGGATGTACCGTGATCGTGGGGTTGCTCGAAAGCAGCGGAGAACAAATCTACAACGCCGCCGCGGTCATCACGCCGTCCCGCGTTGAAGCGAGCTTCCGAAAGATTCATTTGCCGTTCCTCGGTGTTGACCGTTTTGTGACTCCGGGCGACCGGCCCCTTGCCGCATTCGCCACGCCGCAAGGCAGGCTGGGCATCAACATCTGCTACGACGCAAGTTTCCCCGAGGCCGCGCGCGCGCTCAAGCTCGGCGGCGCTCAATTACTCGCCATCCCCACCAATTGGCCCGTGGAGTCTGATTCCTGCCAGCATCTCACCAACGTACGCGCGCTTGAAAATCACATGGTGGTGGTTGCCGCCGACCGCATCGGCGAGGAGCGCGGCTTCCGCTTCGCCGGGCGCTCGCAGATCGCGGATTTCACAGGCAAGCTGCTGGCACAGGCAGGTGAGATGGATGAGACTATCCTCTATGCGGAAGCGGACCTGGCCGCCGCGGACCGGAACCGCGTGGTGCGGGTTCCTGGGGTTTATGAAATCGACCGCATCGCCAACCGGCGTCCGGAAATGTACGGGGCGATTACGGAGGTTCCAGGCCGCGTCAGTTCGGCGCGCGATTCCTAAATAAGCCCAGGCTTTCGCTTGGTCTGCTGCGCGGCCTGACAAACCGCAAGCAGTTCCTGCACGCCACCAGCTACCCCCGCCCGGTGGCCGTAAACCGACGTGCCTGCCACCATGACATTCGCTCCAGCTTCGGCCGCCTGGGGAGCTGTCTCTAGGTTGATGCCGCCGTCAACTTCCAAATCGCAATGAAGCCCGCGCTCTTCGATCATCCCGCGCGCCTGGCGGATTTTGGGAAGCGTTGAAGCAATGAACTCCTGCCCGCCGAACCCCGGATTGACCGTCATGACCAGAACGAGTTCCACCAGGGCCAGAACTTCCGTCAGCATCGAAGCCGGGGTGGCCGGATTGATGGCCACGCCCGCCTGCTTGCCCAAAGCATGAATCTGCTCGATGGCGCGGTGGAGGTTCGGCGTGGCTTCCTGGTGGACAATAATCGTGTCCGCCCCTGCCTGCGCAATATCGTCAATGAAGTGTTCCGGCGGTTGAACCATCAAATGCGCCTCGAGTTTCAGGCGCGTAATGGGGCGAATGGACCTTACCACCCCCGCGCCGAAGCTGATCACAGGCACGAAGTGGCCGTCCATCACGTCAATTTGAATGCGATCGACACCTGACGCTTCGGCCTCTTGAACCTGCTCGCCCAGGCGCAAAAAATCCGCCGCAAGAATGGAAGGTGCAATTTTTATCATCATCCTTTGGCCACTACAACGGCCTCTCCGCGCTCACGCGCCCACCGAGACCACTGAAAGCGTTTTTGATCAGCTTCAGGCGGAACCCTTCAGTTTCATTCCAAATCACGCTGACAATATCGAACCGATAGTTTAACTCTTTTCGCTTCAGGCGGCGCATGTAGGCTTCCGCAGCTTTCGCAATGCGCAACCGCTGGTGTTCGCCGACGGCCTCTTCGGGCTGGCCGGCCTCGATAGAGGAGCGCGTCTTGACTTCGATGAACGCCAGAACCGGTCCGTCCCACCCTACGAGGTCGAGTTCCCCCATGCTGGGCCGCATCCGCAGATTCCGGGCGACCATCGTGTAACCCTGGCAGCGCAGGTACCAGTATGCCAGCGTCTCGCCGCGGCGGCCCGTTGCGAGATGCGGCGCGGGGGAGGGATCTGGGGCACATGGCTTTACGCTTTTCCTGTCGGCCCTGCGGCGATCCTGCCGGATGAGCGCGGCATATACAAAACGCGCAAATAAAGACATGAAATTTAGCCGCCATGCCCAGGGATTTTATTTGCAGGCGATGGCCGCGGAGTGCAGTTCCTATTGCCGGATTGCCAACAATGGCGCCAGGAATCTGCCGGTGTGCGAGGCGGGCTCGCGCGCGACCACTTCCGGCGGACCTGCTGCTACCACGTAGCCGCCCGATTCGCCGCCTTCCGGTCCGAGGTCAATCAGCCAGTCGGCGCACTTGAGCACGTCCAGGTTGTGCTCGATAATCAGTACCGTGGCGCCGGCGTCGATCAATTTCCTGAAAGCGGCAAGAAGTTTATTGATGTCGTCAAAGTGCAGCCCGGTAGTCGGCTCGTCAAAGATGAAGAGTGTGCTTGCGCTGGTTTGCTGCGCCAGGTGGGCAGCCAGCCGCACGCGCTGCGCTTCGCCTCCCGACAAAGTTGTGGCGGATTGTCCCAGCCGGAGGTAGCCCAGCCCGACTTCTTCAAGGACGCGCAGCTTATTGGTAATGCGCGGCGTGGAGGCGAAAAACGAAAGCGCCTCATGCACGGTCATACCCAGAACGCCGGCAATGTTTTTGCCCCGGTAGCGCACCTGCAAAATCGAGGATTTGAACCGCTGGCCGCGGCAATCCTCGCAGACCAGTTCCACATCGGCGAGGAACTGCATCTCCACCGTCACCACGCCATCGCCCTGGCACGTTTCGCAGCGGCCGCCGGGAACATTAAACGAAAAATAACCGGGAGTGTAGCCGTGTTTGCGCGCCTCCGGCGTGCCCGCAAACAGGCTGCGGATTTCATCGAACGCCTTGATGTAGGTGATTGGGTTCGAGCGCGGCGTGCGGCCAAGAGGAGACTGATCCACCAGCACTACGTCCGCCAGGGCCGAGTCGCCCTCCATCAAATCGACCGCCGCCTGTGGCGCAGCAATGCCGCGCCGCGCGAGCAGCGTGTTCGAGATCACGTCGTGCACCAGGGTGGATTTCCCCGAGCCGGAAACGCCGCTCACGCAGGTCATGGTTCCGAGCGGGATTGCTATGTCAATCGACTTCAGGTTGTGTGCGCGCGCGCCTGAAATCCGCAGCCACGCTTTGCCGGGAGCGCGGCGATTGCGCGGCAGAGGAATTGCCATCTCGCCGGTAAGGTAGCGCCCGGTAAACGAGTGAGGATCCTTCAGCAACCCTTGCAGACTGCCCTGATAGATGATGCGCCCGCCGTGCTCGCCCGCGCCGGGTCCGAGGTCCAGAATCTTATCCGCTTCCCTCATCATCGCCGGG
>DASZAA010000409.1:0-4953 GCA_035945615.1 Terriglobia bacterium | reverse complement strand
CGGCTGACGCAGCTTGTTTTCAAGCTCGGGCTGGCCCGAGAGCACAATCTGCAAAAGTTTTTCGGTATAAGTCTCCAGATTCGTCAGCAGGCGAATCTCTTCCAGAACGCTCTCGGAAAGGTTCTGAGCTTCATCGACAATCAGCACCGCCGTTTCCCCGGCCCGGTATCTTTCGAGCAGCCAGTGGTTCAACCGGATGAGCACCTGGCTCTTGGACTTTGAATCACAGGAAATGCCAAAGTCGTTCATCATGAAGTCAAAGAATTCGTCTTCGCTGAGGCGGGAATTGAAGATGAACGCGGTTGAGATGGCTTCTCTTTGCAGCCACTCCAAGAGTTTGTTGATGAGCGTTGTTTTCCCCGTTCCAACTTCCCCGGTAAGCAAAATGAAGCCCTTGCGGTTCTGAACGCCGTAGGTCAGGCAGGAAAGCGCCTCCTCCGTGTGCGGCGTCACGTAGAGGTACCGCGGGTCAGGATTTACGTTGAACGGGTTTTCCCGTAAGCCAAAAAATTTTTTGTACATAGCGTCTTTTGCTTAGCTCGGTTTATTCACGAAAGTCCGGCTTGATGGTTAGGGAAGCGCGATTTTAACCGTGCCATTCAGACCATCGCCGCCGGCTTGTGAATAATCCAGCTTAGCGGCCCAGGAACTTTGTGGCTTCCCGCAAAGACCTGCCTTTCCATTTCAGCGGGAGAAACTTTCCGTTGCCGCCTTCCGGAAGCGCCGGGATCAACGCCAGCGTGGGCACACCCATAAAGAACTCGACGTCCTGCTCGTCCCGTAAGGCCTTATCTCGCATCTCAAGAGCAAGAACCAGGCCGAAACCGATAATCAAACCCACCACCAACCCGCCCCCAGCAAAACGCAATTTATCGGGGAACGATGGCTTGTTGGGCAGGCTGGCAGGATCGAGCAGTGTGAACTGCTCCCCCTCTTGCCGTCTTTCGAGGCTGGTCGCCATCTGGGATTGGTCTTCATCCTTCAGCAGCCTGTTGTAAGTTTCGAGCGTCGTCTGGTAGTCGCGGGTCAAGTCCTTGTATTGCTGCTCCACCGCAGGTGTCAGCTTTAACCGTCCCTCGTAGCCTGCGATCTGCCCTCGCAGTTTCGCCTGCTCGCTCTGATTGAACTTCATGGCGTCCTGAAGCGCTACAAGGGAGGCGCGAAGCTGATGAATCTGGGGCGGCTCAATAGCCGGCAAGCCCGAAGCCACGGTTTTGTTTTTATTCGGGCTCGTTTTCGGTTGTGATTCCTGCTGGCCCAGCCTCTTCTTGAGTGCGGCGACATCCTCGCGCGCCTTGATCACGTCAGGATAATTATCCGTGAACTGCCCGCGCAGAGCCGCCAGGCGCTGCTCGGCGGCGTTAAGCTGGTCTTCCACGGTCTGTGGGTTATTTCCTCCTGCTTGCGACGCCTTCCACTCCTGTACCTGCTCGCTCAGCATCGATTCCGTGTATGTCTCCTGCTGCTGGTATCCGCTCATTTGCTGGGCAAGGCTGTTAAGCTGGCCGGAAAGCGTTGAAAGAATCTGAACCGTAGACTGTTCCTGATCCGGCAATGAGCCAAAATACTGGCGTTTAAACGCCGCCAGCTTGGCGTCTTGCTCATCCAGCTTCTGTTTGGCTCCTTGAAGCTGGACGGCGATGAAGTCCGCCGTGCCCTCCGCCCGCGTGGTCTCCAGGTGGATGTTGGCGTCGATAAATTTTGAGGTGATTTCGGCGCAAACAGCTTGCGCCATCTGCGGGGTATCGGCGACGAAGCTGATCTGGAATCCGGGAAGCGCGTTCGACCCGTTTGAATCTGTGCCCATCTGATTCGAAAAGCTCACGGGCTTGATCAAAATTGAATCATTCATCTTGTTCACAAGCTCTTCCATCGGAACCTTATCGATTTGGTTTTTATAAAGGCCATACCTCTCAATGACGGGTTGCAGGCTCGTCCGGCTGCGGATTTGCTCTTCCATGGTAGCGAGGCGGGAGAAAAGGTTATTATTTTCCACGGAAGGCACAAAACTCGTAGGCACTTTAGGGGCGTCAATCAGGATTTCGCTCTGCGACGTGTAACGGGGGGAAAGCCTCTTTGCAATCATGAGGCCCACGATCGGTCCAAGGATGAGGGGGATCACAACAATCCACGCCCTGCGCCGTAACATTCTGGCGTAATCTTCCATTCCTAACTGGCGACCCGTAAGCATAATCAACCTTCCAAAGTAGAGGCGACTCTACACCGCCCGTAAATTCCGCTGCTCGCGCCCGTGCAGGATACGCCCGCCATGTTGACGTGCTGCTATAGCCCAATGGGGCGAGGAGTAAAAATAAACCCGGCGCCGATGGTCTGCCTGGACAGACTGGCCGCGCAAAAAGAAGAAGTTGTACACGGTCCCGAATTAGTGAGTTGCCGTTGAAAGCTGTAATCCAGATAGAAAGAAACATAGCGCCCCAAACTCCGGGTAAGCGATATGTTGGCGAATCCGTAATTGTAATGAAGCGAAGGAGCGCCGCTTTGTACCGCCAACTCTGAGTTCCGGGCGATGCCCCCGTTAATCGATGTAAACCATTTCCGGGTCAGTTGCCGCGCCCAGCTTCCGTTGATCATCTCTGTGTCCGAGCCTGCCAGAACGCCCGACCCTCCCGACGCGTACCGTCCGCCGCTCAATCCGAAAGTGTTTCTTCCGGCCGCGTAAGTCAAACTACCAAACCCGCTGGTAAGGACTGAATTCTGGTGGAACGTCCCCGTGTGATCGCTGATAAATTCGGGGCCGCCGTAAAGCTGTAATGCCAGCCGGCTGGTAATCTTCCGGCCATATTCAAAATTGATTGCGTTGGCGTTGAAGGCATCCGGCACTCCAACGTAGTGAAAGGTGCTGTAATAGTATGAAACGCCGATGGTGTCCCGGGGAGTCAAGGCGTGCTGCAACCCCCCTGACCCCATCACGTCGTTCTCGTTCAAAAATCCCGTGGCGTGAGAGCCAGCCTGCAACGTTCCATACGACCCGAAAGCAGTGACCGAAGTGCGGGGGGTCAGCGCGTAGTCAACCTGCAATAAAGCAGTGTTATTAATACTGTTCTGAGAGGTGGTGAGGATGGATTGGTTCGGCGTAAGCACGGGGTTGATTTGCCCGAAACCCCCGGCCGAAAACAAGCTCGATCCGATTCCGCCTATCCCGCCGAGTCCGCCAATACCGCCAAATCCAAAAGCCGCTTCAGGCAAATAGCTGAAAACATCGGTCACACTCAGCGTGGCGCGGCGGAACTGCACGGAATCGGTGAGACCGAAGGACTGAAAGACCCCATTGAGATGGCTTAAACGGCTGTTGTCAAAAATGTATCCGCCGCCGATGTAATTGACCGAAAACTGATTTCTCCGGCTCGCGTCAACCAGTGACAAGCTCGTTTCAGGAAGCGTGGTCCAAACCCACTGACCTTGGGGATTGGTTCCGAAGCTGGCGTTATTCGTAACATCTTCGCCGATTGAAAACTGGGGTTGAAAATAATTATGGCCTTCAAATGCCGTTCCCAGCGTGTACAGGTAAGCTCCCGCGAGCGGATGGGTGTCCGGCTGCACCTGCGGCGTGGACTCCCCGGCGCCGGGGTTGGGCACGGACGCCGTCGGCGCGCTTTGGCCTGAGTCTTGATCCTGCGGCCATGCTGAAGAGGCGGCTAAAAATAGAACGAGAAGAACCCCGAGCAGACGTATGTTTGAGCGCATCAATTTTTTTATAACCTCGGGTGGATTCGCTTGAGTTGTGTCTCGCATGTGTTGAATTGGGCTGTAACGTTCGACGGGTCTACGGAATGACAATCGTATCGCCCGGTTTTAGCTGAATATTTTCGTCTAAATCCTTTCCTTGCACGACCATCTTGTAATTAAACGGGAGTTTTTGAGACTTTCGCAAAATGTAAATCTTTTTCTCGTTGGCGAATTGAGTGAACCCGCCCGCGGAAGAAACGGCCTGCAACGCGGTGAGGCCGGGCAATAAGGGGAAAACGCCGGGGTGGGCGACTTCGCCCAGCACGTAGTAGCGCTGGCTGTTCACCTGCGTCACCACCACCGTGACTTGCGGGTTTTTGACGTAGCTTTTGAGCTTTTCGGTGATCGAATCGGCAAGCTGCATCGCCGTCAGGCCTGCCGCTTGAACGTCATTCAACAAGGGAATAGAAATCTTTCCATCGGGGCGCACGGGCAATCCCCTGAAAGTCAGTTCAGTGTTCTGCCAGACGTCGATATCCAGCAAATCGCCTGGACCGATTACATAAGTTGGTCCAGCGGGGATCACGGTCGTCTTTTGGGTTTCCGCCGCAGGTGCGGTCTGCGCCGCTTGCGCATCTTGCCCTGAAGACGACGCCTCCGCCTTCTGGTCCTGCGCTCGAACCGCGGCGGGAATAAGCGCCGCAACAAGGAGTCCCAGCGCAATCCATTTCATGCCCTTGATCATCATGGCAAATTCCTTTTGCACAAGAGTTAAGAAGCCGGCCCTTCAAAGCCAATCTGTTTCAATTTGTAGAGGAGCGCCTTGTAGCTGATTTGCAACTCTTCGGCGGCTTTTTTCCGGTTCCAGCGCGTTTTCGACAGCACTTTCAAGATTAATTCCCGCTCAGCCCGCCTTGACGCGGCGCGCGCTGCTTGCTTGAGCGATAGAGCTTCGATGCTAACCGGCCCGCTTGAAGGTTCAGCCGGCCATTCGCCGAACTCTCTCAAGGCCCGCGGCTCCCCCCCCAGAGCCACTAGCCGCTTCATGGTGTTTTCGAGTTCCCGCACATTGCCCGGCCATGAATGCTCGTTGAGACGATCCGCCAGCGCCGCGCTGATCTGCGGCGCGGGGCGACCGTAAAGGCGCGCATACTTGTCCAGGAAGAACTTCGCCAGTGGCGCAATATCCTCTTTTCGCTGGCGAAGAGGCGGAAGCCAAAGGCAAACCCCGCTCAGGCGGTAATAGAGGTCGCGCCGGAAACGCCC
>DASZAA010000408.1:0-21255 GCA_035945615.1 Terriglobia bacterium | reverse complement strand
CGCGGCATGGCAGCATTCGAGGAGATAGGAGCGGTCGGTGCGTCCGGCGTCTTCCGGCGAAAATTCGATGTCGTCACAATAAGACTTCGCGTGGCCCACCGCCCAGCTAATCTGCTTCAACACTTCTTCGCGCGTTTTCCGCAGCTTATATTTCAGATGGATGTCAGAAGTTGCCAGAAAAATGTGAATGCGCGGCCGTGCTGCGCCCTTGAGCGCCTCCCAGGCGCGGTCGATATCGAGCTGGCTGGCGCGCGCCAGAGCGGCAATCACAGGCCTTCGAATTTCCGCCGCAACTTCCTTGACCGCCTCAAAATCGCCCTGCGAGGCAATGGGAAAGCCCGCTTCGAGAATGTCCACGCCCAAAAGGTCAAGCTGGCGGCCCATCTCCAGCTTTTCTTTCAGATTCATGCTGCAGCCGGGCGATTGTTCACCATCGCGCAACGTCGTGTCAAATATGAAAACCTGCTCTGGCATTTTTCCTCCCGTCTCAATGCGGGATGCTGGCCTACGCGCCCCATCTTATCTCGATTTTTGCGCGGTAGGAAGCGCGTTACCGCTTCCGTCCATCAATTATAACCGAAGCCTTATCCCACTGCCCGCCTCCGGCTCAGAGGAACACAATGGGGCCACAAACTGTTAATCGCGGCGGGGCGGCATCAACAGGGTCAGGGCGCCCGGGGCCACAGTAAATGTCGCGGGCAAGGTTCCGGCCACCTCTCCGTCAAGTTCGAAAAAAATCCGCGCGCCAGGCTGCGCCGGACGGAACGCCACCTGGCGAGCCTCGATCAATTCCGTGTCGCGCAACCTCTGGCGCGCGAGCACCGCTGCCCCATAGAGAAAGTAACGAAAGCGACTCCTGCTATTAAAGAGGGAAAGCCCAAAGATTTGGTTGGTGATCGACTGGTTTGGAGCGGTCCGAAACCATCCTGCGTAACGGCTAGTACGTTGGACGATGGCAAACGTCGCCTCAAATTCCTTGCCGTCCGTCTGGCAGACAATCGGATGAAATCCATAGCGCAACACCTGGCGGATGCCTTCGATGACGTAGGCAGCCACGCCGAGCGCCATCTTAAATCGCAATCCGAGATGGTAAATCACGTAAGCGTCGAATCCCACGCCCGCTACGCTGAGAAAATAGCGATCAACTGTTTCCGCGCTCTTTGAGGACAATATCGGCTGCCCCATAACATGACCAAGCGCAATCCGCTGAGGAAGCCAACCTGGAAGCTTGCGCGCCGCTTGCACTGGATCGTGAGGAAGACCCAGATCTTTGGCAATGATGTTCGCCGTGCCGCCCGGCAAGATGCCTAGGGGAACACTAGCGGGAGCAAGGCCATTGATCACCTCGTAGATCGTTCCGTCGCCGCCGCAGGCGATTACCAAATCGCTGCCCGAAGCGGCGGCCTCGCGCGCGAGCCCTGTAGCCGCTCCTGGACCTCCGGTGCGCGCCATTTTGACGGCAATCCCTGCTTCACCCAGCACGGCGCGCACCTGTTGCATTTGCCGTTCGCGCCGGAGCGGGTTTCTACCAGAGACTGGGTTGTAGATGAGCGTGGCCTGCTTCAAGGAGGGCCTTTTGGCACAGGTTTCGAACGTCCGCTACATTCTAACTAATGAATCGATTTCAGGCGGCTGTTAGGGCGCCACCGTCACATCCATGCCGCTGACTACCTTGCGGGCAGTCATCTGGCCTGTTTTCTTATCGGTCTTGACGTCGATATAGACCATCTCGCCGGTTCTTAGCTGCGCAAAGGAACTTTTCTTCTTGTCCCGCACGTACTTGGTCTTTTTGGTTAGGCGGACGGTCTGCGGGACACCAACTTTCGTCTTGCTCAGAATCAACGCATCAGGCTCGATCTTGGCAATGACACCGTAGAAGTAATCCTGATAATTCATTCCGAAGACGGTGGGATCGCCAAACCGCGCGTTGTTGGGAGCTGTTCGCTCTCCAGCGCTTTCTCCTGTCTGTTGCGCCCACGCCGGCGAAACCAGCCACCCGGCGATAGAAACTGCAAGAAGTGCTGCCAGTATAATGCGTTTCATATAATTACCCCGACGCTCCATTATGCTTCAACAGAGGCGCTAAAAAATGACTTCGGCCCTCTCAAAAGTTAGTTCCGAAATACACGCATGTCAAGAAGCTCGCCATGGCGTGAAAACCTGTTCGCGGCGCAATCTGCCGGGGTGCACTCACCCGATAAAGGGTGGGGTAGAGCGCCGCGAAGGGCTGGGTTTGAGCCTTCCGCTTATGCCATAATTCTAGCAGCGGGGCGGCGGCTCAGGCCAACAAGCCGTGCCCTGCCTGATTGATTTCCGGTTTTTATGTCAAAAATCCGGTAATTTCGCCCTGATTTCGGCGGTTTTGGACAGCCCCCAAATTCGCAATGCGCGCGAGGTAACTTTGTCCGTCGAGAAGGAAATCGAAAAGCTGCGAGATGAAATCCGGCGCCACGAGCACCGCTACTATGTGCTGGACGATCCGGAAATCTCAGACCGCGAGTTCGACCAGCTTATGCGCCGGCTGCAGGAACTCGAGCAGGAGCATCCTGCGCTGGTCAAAGCCGACTCCCCAACTCAGCGCGTGGGCGGCGAAGCGGTAGCCACGCTGCCGAAGGCTCGCCACACGGTTCCCATGATGAGCCTGGATAACACCTATTCCATCGACGAGCTGCGCGACTTTGATCGCCGCGTGCGCCAGCTTTCCGGCCTGAATCAGGTCGAATACATGGCGGAATTAAAGCTCGACGGCCTTTCGATGGCGTTGACCTATGAAAATGGCGCGCTGGTTCGCGGCGTGACGCGCGGAAATGGAACCGAAGGCGAAGATGTCACGCCCAACGTAAAGACCATCGGATCGGTCCCGCTCAGAATCGATTCACGGAAGCTCCGTGCGCTAGAGAATCCCCGAAGTTTTGAGGTTCGCGGCGAAGTCATTATGCCGCAGAAAGCTTTTGAACGGCTGAACGCGCAGCGCGAGGCGGCGGGCGAGTCGAAGTTCGCCAACCCGCGCAATTCCGCCGCCGGGACCATGCGTCTGCTCGATTCAAGAATCGTGGCGCAGCGCAAGCTCGATATGTACCACTATTATCTTCTGGTTGAGGGCCAGGCGCCAACCGCCATGCACTCAGGGGCGCTCGATGCACTTGAAAAAATGGGATTCAAAGTGAACCGCAACCGGCGCGTTTGCCCTTTGTTTGAAGACGTGCTCGCCTTCATTCAGGAGTGGGAGGGCAAGCGAGATAGCCTCGGCTACGAAATCGATGGAATTGTGGTAAAGGTGAACGAAACGCGGCTGTGGCGGGTGCTCGGCAGCACCGCCAAGTCTCCTCGCTGGGCGATTGCGTACAAATATCCCGCGCGTCAGGCGACCACGGTGGTGAAAGACATCCGTTTTCAAGTGGGCCGCACGGGCATCCTCACGCCCGTCGCCGATCTTGAACCGGTGGATATCGGCGGCGTTACCGTCAGCCACTCAACGCTGCACAACATGGATGAGATCGAGCGTCTGGAGCTGCGCATTGGGGATACAATCCTCCTCCAGCGGGCCGGCGAAGTCATTCCACAAGTGGTTAAGGTCGTGAAGCATGCGGAGAGCGGGCGCGCGCTTCAAACGCCGCGCGAATGCCCGGTATGCGGAGGAAAAGTGCTGCGCGCGGAGGGCGAAGTGGCTTACCGCTGCGTGAACGCCGCGTGCCCCGCGCAACTCAAGGAGTCCCTGCTACATTTCGCCGGGCGGCGCGCGATGGATATCGACGGTCTGGGGGAAGCTTTGGTGGACCAACTCGTCGACGGAGGCAGGGTGAAAGACGCAGCGGACCTTTATACTCTCACCGCAGAGCAGCTTGCGGGCCTTGAGCGCATGGGGAAGAAATCCGCTTCCAACCTGGTTGAGGAGATGAATGCGAGCAAAGAAGCGCCGCTCGCGCGCGTGATTTTTGCGATTGGCATTCCTTTTGTGGGCGAGCGCACCGCGCAATTGCTCGCGGCCCATTTCGGATCGCTCGACCGTCTCGAGAAAGCCAGCGAAGCCGAACTGGACGAAGTGCGCGAGATCGGCCCCAAGACGGCGCAGGGCATCGCGGGCTTTTTTGCGGAAGAGCGCAATAGGCTGCTGCTTGAAAAGCTGCGCGCGGTAGGCCTTCAGTTTGAAGCGGAATTGCAGGCGAAGACAGGCCCACGGCCACTCGCCGGCAAAGTCTTCGTCCTGACCGGAACCCTTCCGCACCATTCGCGCGAAGACGCAACGCAAATGATTGAGGAAGCCGGAGGACGCGTTACCGGGTCGGTCAGCAAAAAAACTGATTACGTGGTTGCGGGCGCCGAACCCGGCTCGAAACTCGAAAAGGCGCGAACGCTGGGCGTGAAAATCATCGGCGAAGAAGAATTGGCGCGGTTGCTACGCTGATGTCACGCCTTGGAGTGCGCAAGCGTGCTTGCGCCGCTAAAAGCGGCAGTGAGCTCTCGCACTCCAAACATCACGCAGATGGAAGGACAAAATAAAATGTCTCTTGTTGAGCAAGTGGAAAAGGACTTGGTTGCAGCCATGAAAGCACAGGAAACGCTTCGCCTGAGCGTTCTGCGAATGATGAAAACGGCGCTGAAGCTCAAACAGGTTGAGAGCGGCCAGGCATTGCCGGATGAGGAAGCACGCGCCGTCCTGCGCACGTTGGTGAAACAACGCCGCGATTCCGTCGAGGCCTTTAGCGGCGCGGGACGCGTGGATTTGGCAGAAAAAGAATTGGCCGAAATGAAGATCCTTGAGGGCTATTTGCCTGCGGCCGCAACCGAAGATGATCTGGATGCCGCGGTTTCGGCAGGCATCGCGGAAACGGGCGCGGTTTCGGTGAAGGATTTAGGGAAAGTGATGAAGGCAGCGATGTCCAAATTGTCCGGAAAAACAGTGGATGGAAAACGGCTGAGTGAAAAGGTCCGCGCGAAACTTGGAGCCTGACTTCGAAGGCAGCTTGAATACCTTCTCTTATGATAGGCTTCAGAAATGGTCCGTTACCGCGAATATGAGATAACTTTCTTCCCTCCGCTGACGCCGATGGTCCGCCTGCTGCTCGTCGTCACCGGCGCGGCCTTCGTCCTCACATATTTCCCCCTGAAAATTGCCGGCTGGCGGCTGCCGTTCGAACTATTTGGTCTTACACCCTACGCGGTCACGCACGCTTTGTACGTGTGGCAGCCCGTCACCTATCTTTTTTTGCACGCGGGATTTTTCCACATCATTTTCAATCTCTACGTGCTTTGGGTTTTTGGGCCAGACGTAGAGAGCGCGTGGGGTGGCAAGCAGTTCCTCTTCTATTACTTTTTGACGGGCGTGGGCGCCGGCATCGTTGACGTAATGATGGGGCCCAGCAGTCTGACGATGACCATTGGCTGCTCCGGGGCGCTGTTTGGCCTCATGCTGGCTTACGGAGTTTTGTTCCCAAACCGCATCATCTATTACCTTATCATTCCCATGAAAGCGAAGTGGTTTGTGGTGATCATGGGCGTGATTGAATTTGTGGACCTGCTTGGAGCGCATAACTCGGGCGTCAGCTATATTGCCCACCTGAGCGGCCTTTTGATCGGATACCTCTACCTTCGCGGGCCCGGACTTTCACCGCGCCTGCGCCTTCGCTATGGCGATTGGCGGCGGGCAAAGTTGAGAAAACAATTTGAAGTTTATATGCGTGATCAAAATGAGAAAAAGAAGAAAGGCCCGGACCGTTGGATCAACTGAGGGAAAAAATCTGCGCGACAACTATGCTGCAGCGGCGGCCACGTATGAGCTTCGACTGCTGGCCTATACTTTACTTTTAAAACCGTCAGACAGACGCCGCCGCTACAAGGGCTTCTACCGCTGCGCGCACCCAACGGGCTTTCCGGCGTGTATAATAGGCACTGCCCTTTCCGCAAGAAGCGGCTTGGGTTCAATCAGTTCGAGGCTCACGAAAGCGCAGGTTGTTCTTGAAATGGCGGCTCAAAGTCAGTCGCTCA
Organism: Terriglobia bacterium; assembly: GCA_035945615.1. GTDB lineage: Bacteria > Acidobacteriota > Terriglobia > UBA7540 > UBA7540 > RH2-MAG17b. The sequence continues at coordinate 15,270 of DASZAA010000408.1, read as the reverse complement.
TTCCGTGATCCTCGCAAGTTCCAATCCCATGACGATTGAACGACGCCGCTCAGACCGCCTGACGCTCACACTTCCGCTGCTCATCCGCGGCGTGGACGAGAAGGGCGTGGAATTTGAGTGCGAGGCACAGACCATCAACGTCAACCGCGACGGGGCACGCATTCGCATTCCCAGATTCCTGCGAAGCGGGCAGCAGGTAAATGTCATCAATAAGCTTAGCCGCAAGGAAGCTGTATTCCGCGTGGCCGGACCGCTCGCGCCGCTCACCGAAAAGGGTGGCGAATTTGGGTTTATGGGTCCCATTTCGCTTGAAAATCAACGAAAAGGTGAAACGGGAAAGGTCAGCATTGATTCAAGCTCGAGCTTGTGGGGCATCCGCTTTCCCCCCCTGGTCGCTGGCGAAGACTCCACTCCCAAGGCGCTCCTGGCGTGCCGGAAATGCAAGACGGTCGAGCTGATTCATACAAGTATGATCGAGATTGAAGTCCTCGAAACGGCGGGCATCCTTGCCCGCCAATGCGTAAAGTGCGAGTCGCAGACACCGTGGGGCTATGCGGAAAGCGAGCTGGAAACCGCCGCTTCGCCGGGTGAAACGCCCATCCCTCCCGGTGCTACCGACGCTGAGCGCCGTAGGCACCGCCGAGTTGTGCTGCAAATGCCGATCCTCATCCGCGACTACTTTGGCAGCGTGGAAGTAACAAAGAGCGAAAACGTTTCGAAAGGTGGAGTGGGTTTCGCCAGCGAAAAAATTTACCAGATCGGCGAAGGCGTGATGATTGCCTGCCCCTACGACAAGGCAAGCCAAAATATCGAAGTTCCAGGACACATCGCCTCGCGGCGCGAAATCAGTGGAACCAATCGCAAGATTTATGGAGTGCGCTATAAAAGCAAAGCGTGAACTCTGAAAGATCTTCCTGACGCTTCCGTCCGGCCGCTGATCCCCCATGTTTTCTGAGCGAACCAACTGGCCCATCGAGGTTAATGACCCGACGCGGGTTCTTCGGGAGCGGCGCAGCCAAGGCCTGCCGATTACGGACCTTACCGAATCCAACCCCACGCGCTGCGGCTTTAGTTACGGCGGGCGTGTCCTCAAAGCTTTTTCGAATCCAGGCGCCCTTGAATATGCTCCGGACCCTCATGGTCTTACGTCTGCGCGCGAAGCGGTGGTTGAATATTACGCCGCGCGCGGAGCAACAATTGCACCGGAACAAATATTTTTGACTTCGAGCACCAGCGAGGCCTATTCGTACATCTTCCGGCTGCTGGGCAATCCGGGCGACGAGGTGTTGGTTCCGCATCCGGGCTATCCATTGTTTGACTTCCTCACTCGTCTCAATGATCTTGAGGCTTCCGCTTATCCTCTGGCTTACGACAGAGGCTGGCGCATCGATTTGGCTGCTCTCGAACGCGCGATGAGCGGTAGGACTCGGGCTATTCTTCTGGTTCATCCGAACAATCCTACCGGATCTTACGTTCATCTGGACGAACTCGATTTCCTCATCGCTTGTTGCAAGAGAACGGGAACAGCTTTAATCTCGGATGAAGTGTTCGCTGACTACGCGCATCCGGCGGCAGGGGCGTCCCGCGCGCCCACGTTCGCGACGGAGAAGAGCGTACTCACCTTTACTTTGAGCGGAATTTCCAAGCTTTCTGCGCTGCCCCAGATGAAATGCGCATGGCTCGTGGTGAGTGGACCGGAGGATCTGATCGGGGACGCGATCGAGCGGCTGGAGACGATTTCGGACACCTATTTGTCGCTGAGCGCCCCGGTGGCTTGCGCATTGCCGGAGTTTCTAAGGATGCGCCACATCCTTCAGCCGCAAATCCACGAACGGCTTCGACTCAACCTTACACGGCTCGACGCTGTGCTTGGTCAGGGGCCCGTTCGTAGGCTCAGCGTCGAAGCAGGCTGGTACGCAATTCTTCAAGTGCCTAGCATTCGAAGCGACGAAGAGTGGTGCGTGAGACTGCTTCGTGAAGACGGAGTGCTGGTTCATCCTGGCCATTTCTACGACTTTGCGGAGGAAGGCTATGTTGTGGTGAGCTTGTTGCCGCCTCAAGAAACCTTCGGCGAGGGCGTCACCAAACTGCTCTCGCGCGTGAAGCGCGACGCTTCAAAAACCAATGCGTTTAACCGCTCATGAGGAACCCACTTCGTATTTTATGCGGCAAGCCTTTACTTAGCGCCGCATTACTCTTTTTTTTCCTCCCTTCCAGCCTTTATGGATACTCTGTGCTCAGCCATGAGGCTCTAGTAGACGCGGCATGGAACCCGTTCATCGTGCCGCTGCTTCTCAAACGCTTCCCCGGCGCCACGGCCGCGGAACTACGCGAGGCTCATGCGTATGCCTATGGCGGATCCGTAATTCAGGATATGGGCTACTATCCGTTTGGGAACCGATTCTTCAGCAACCTTGCCCATTATGTGCGCGGCGGCGATTTTATCGAGGCGCTTCTGCGAGATTCGCAAAATGTGAATGACTATGCCTTCGCTCTGGGTGCGCTCTCGCATTACGTAGCTGATAATAACGGGCACCCTATCGCAGTGAACCTCTCGGTTCCCGATATGTATCCTAAATTGCGAAGGAAATACGGAAAGATTGTCACTTACGAAGACGATCCCAAGGCTCACATCATGGTTGAATTCTCATTCGATGTGGCCGAAATCGCCGGGGCGGGTTACTTACCGCAAACCTACACCAACTTTATCGGTTTTGAGGTTCCAAAGCCGCTACTCGAATGGGCTTTCCAGCAGACCTACGGCCTGAATTTTAAGGATCTTTTCCTCAGTGAGGACCTCGCTATCGGGACCTACAGGCGCGGAGCCAGCGAGATTGTGCCCCGTCTCACCCAAATAGCTTGGAAAGAAAAGAAGAGCGAAATTCGCAAGGCCGATCGCAAAGCGGCACGGCGGCAGTTCGTCTACAGGCTTTCGCGCCGTAACTATGAGCGGCAATGGGGGAGCGATTATCAGCTGCCTAAATTCTTCCTTCACCGAATGACCTACCGATGGGAATTCGGCGCGCGGCAAGCCCAGATGGGATTGCTTGCCAGAATCCTTGTGTTCGTGTTCGAGCTGTTGCCCAAGATAGGCCCGCTTCGGACGCTCACTTTCAAGCCGCCCACGCCCAAGACGCAGAAGCTAGTCGTCAAAAGCTTCAACGATGTGGTGTCTCGCTATGAGGCGATGCTGACAGCGGAAGGAGCGAACCGCCTCGACCTGGAAGAGAAGAACTTTGACACCGGAAAACCCACGCAGGCAGGAGCCTACCAACTTGCGGATCAGACATATGCTCAATTGCTGAATCGGCTGGCTTCCCAGCATTTTAAGGGAGTTACACCGGAGCTGCGCAACAACATCTTGGCTTTTTACGCAAACCTTAATGCACCGATTTCGACGAAAGAGAATCTAAAGAAATGGCAGGAGGTGCTGCAGGAGCTCACGGCATTGAAATCAACTCCAATTACGGCTGCGGTTGCGAAGTGATCAGAGCAACTCGGCCGGAGCGTGCCCTGAAGCAATTTCCGGTCAGCGAAAAAGCAGAAAACTACTCCGATTGGTTTGCCTATGTATTAAATGGAAAATATTGCGTGCTGAATGAACTTTTTTGCGGCCTTTTCTCTTAGTAATACGGTCTAATCCTCAGTGGCGGCAAGGAAATCATATGCGGGCGGCTTTGTTAGAACTGAACGGCCTCGCAGCGAACTCAGCCAATGCACTGAATCTAAAATGGTTATCATAGGCGAAATGAAAGGCGCGGGAGGACAAGATTCTGAAATCGCTCCGCATATACGCTCGAGGCTCTAATTGGCATAATTGTTGCTATAATCAAATAAATGGGAGGGCAAGTAGACGCTGGTTGCCTTCCTCGTCCTGAATTAACGCAACAATTAAAACAGGATGGGCGCTTCGAGGATTAACCTAGGGGCGCGGTTAGAGGGTGTTAATATGCAACGATGGGTGATTGTTTTCATGTTATTCGCTCTACTTGTTGCGGTGGCCTGCGGGCTGGAGTTCGCCGTTCTATTTTCCGCAAAGGTGGAACAGATAGCCTTTCTGCTGGTGCCGCCCGTCTTCATGGTTGGCTCGTTCATTGGCCTAGCCAGTCTCAAGCAATCCTAAGGCACAGTTAAAAGCCGGGCGCGCAATATGTCATTTACATGACTGAGGCTCATCTGCGATAGGGTCCAGGAACGAGCAACGCAAGTAGGCGCGAGGCCGGTTGTGTGATATTGAATGGGGACAAACAGCAATGCAAAAGGAGAAACCTCTGAGGGGACTATCGCCTGGAAAGACCGGATCAGAGCCCTCAAGAATATTCCTCCTCTCCTCGGAATGGTCTGGCAAGCTGGTCCGGGCGTTGTCCTCGGAAGCGCCGCAGTACGAATCGCCGCAGGCGTAATCCCCGTCGCCACCATCTTCGTTCCCAACCTGATTATTCAAGACATTGTTGACCTGCTTGAACACAAAATACAACACCTGCCGCGCGACTTCTGGTGGCTTGTTGTTCTTGAGTTTGGGTTAGCTTCCCTGGGCGCTATTTTGGGCCGGGTGATGGATTATACGGATACGGTCCTTTCGGACCGTTATACGAAATACATCAGTGTGCGCGTGATCGAGCACGCGTCCCACCTCGACCTCGAACGCTATGAAGACCCCGATTTCTATGACAAGCTCGAACGCGCTCGGGTGCAGGCCACCGACCGCCTGGCCACTATCCGGATGATGGGCCAGCTTCTACAGCAAGTGGTTGCCACCGCGACGATGGTGGGCAGCATTCTCTTTTACGCTCCTTTTCTGGTGCTGATTCTCATTGTCTCCGTCATCCCGACTTTCGCCGGAGAAACTCACTTTGCATTTCTGCATTACGCCCTGAACTTCAAGCAGACCCCCGCGCGCCGCCAGATGGACTATCTCCGGGTTGTTGGCGCCAGCAAAGAAAGCGCCAAGGAACTCAAGCTTTTCGGGTTGGGCGGTTTTCTTACCGCCCGGTTCAAGAAGCTTTCCGACGAAGTTCTGGATGAGGATATCGCGCTGGCTACAAGCAGATTCTGGATGACTGCCGCTCTATCTCTGGTCGGAACCGCTGGTTATTACGCGACGTACGCCATCGTCATTTACCGGACCGTTCTCGGCCGCTATAACATCGGCAATTGGTATTTCCTCACCGGCGCCATCGCCGGTGCGAGCACAAATATTCAGACGGTTTTCTCCACTTTTTCGGGCCTTGCGGATCAAGCCCTCTTCATGAGCGATCTCATCGAGTTTTTCAAAGTTAAGCCCACGGTGAAAACGCAGTCCGGCTCGCTTCCCGCGCCCCGGCCTATCAGCCGTGGGTTTGAGTTTCGAAATGTATCCTTCGTTTATCCCGGCACAACAAGGCAGGTGCTAAACAATCTGAATTTCCTATTGGAACCTGGGGAGCGAATTGCCCTGATCGGCGAGAATGGCCAGGGTAAAACAACTATTGTGAAACTTCTGACCCGCCTATACGATCCAACTAAGGGGGAGATTTTGCTGGATGGGGTTGATCTCCGGGAGTACGATCTTGAGGACTTGTCCCGCGAAATTGGCGTAATCTTCCAGGACTTCATGCGGTACGAGATGACCGCTTCGGAGAACATTGCCATGGGCAAGGTCGAGTTGCTCGAGGTAAAAGAAAAGATTGAAGAGGCGGCGCAAAAAAGCGGGGCGCATGACCTGATCCAGCATCTTCCCGGCGGTTACGAGCAGATGCTTGGGAGGAGGTTTGAGAGCGGCGTAGACCTTTCCGGCGGCCAGTGGCAGAAGATCGCTCTGGCGCGCGCCTACTTGCGCGACGCGCAAGTATTGATCCTGGATGAGCCCACGGCTTCGCTTGACGCGCGTTCCGAGCACGAGGTCTTTGAACGCTTCGCCGAGCTAACAGCGGGCAAAATGGCATTGCTCATCTCTCATCGCTTCTCCACCGTGCGCATGGCGGACCGTATTCTCGTGCTTGAAGACGGCCAGATTGCCGAGAGCGGCAGCCATCAAGATCTTATGGCACACGGAGGGCGCTACTCCCAGATGTTTGAACTACAGGCGTCCAGTTACCGGTAGCCGGCGGTTTTTCGATAAGATTTATGCGTTTCATTGAAGAGCGGCCACCCGGCAAAGGTCGCTCAATTCCGCCTCCTCCTTGTCTCCCCGCGCACTCGGCAGAGCATCGAGGAAAGGTCCTTCCGCTTATGCTCCCAGCCGAAAATAAAAGGCTGATGTCTGCCGCCGGCCATGAAGCTTCGCACTGGAATCCGGCGGCGCCCTCGCGCAGCCAGCGCCGCTGCCTTATGGACCGCTGGCGGCGCGCGCGCGCCTCTACCCAGAAGGCGGAAAGGTGGATTGAAAAGCTGGCGGCTCACGGTTGGGGGCTGCCCCATGAGGCGCAAGTAATTGCGGACAATTCCCTTCCATTGTGGACGGCTTTCCGCGAGACCCGGCAGACGGCAGCCAGTGACGATCTCCGGAAACTACCCTGGGTCGAGGGCGGCAAGCAGGAAATTATCCCGCGTGTTTATAGCGTTGCTCGAAGCTTTTTGGAGGCAGCCGCCTTTAACTTCAGCGAGCAGGAGTTGCTGGTTTATCTCACCGCATTGCAGGCCAAACAGCCGCTCGATATTACCGAGATCTGGCTGCTCAAGCCCATGCTGCAACTAGTCCTTCTTGACCGCATCGCTGCGGCCGCCGACTCTTTTTGCCGGGGCACGAAAAGAAAAACCCAAACTCTGAGCCTGCGGGCTGAGACGTTGCAAAGCAATTCAACCTCGCCCGGTCTAAATGGCCCCCCCACAACTCGGGACGACGAGGACCTCGATGTTCTTACCGGCAGCTTGCAAGCGATAGGCCACGCGAACTGGCAGGAAATTTTCGAGAAGGCGAGCAAGGCTGAGAAAATCCTTCGCGCTGAACCTGCGGGTGTGTATGCACGCATGGAGGTCGAAACCCGCGACCAGTACCGCAAAGCCGTCGTCCACCTGGCAGCACGCTCCGGCAAACCGGAGACTGACGTGGCGGCGCTCGCGGTGAAGCTCGCCAGTGAGGCCGAAACCATATCCGGCGAAGACCCCAGGGTCTTTGAACGGCGCAAACACGCGGGTTATTACCTCATCGCCGAGGGCCGAAACGATCTCGAAGCGCGTATTGGATACCGGCCGCCATTCCATGAAGAAATTGAGAGAGCGCTCCTCCGCTGGCCGGAAATCTTTTATATCGTCAGCATTGAGGTCGTCACCGTCAGCATCATCGCGTTTCTCCTTAGCGGTCTTGAGCGCGCCCTGCCGCCTCTGATGGCGATTGTGCTGCTTTTGCTTCCTGCCACAGAAGCTGCGGTGCGGATTGTGAACCAGCTCGTAACTTTTTTGCTCAAACCCCGCCGTCTGCCAAAAATGGACTTTTCCACCGGAATCCCTCCCGATTGCACGACCATGGTGGTTGTGCCCACCCTGCTCCTGACCGCCGCGCAGGTGGAAGAGGCCGCCACTAACCTGGAAGTTCGTTACCTTGCGAATCCTGATGAGAACCTGCACTTTGCGTTACTGACAGACTCGCCTGATTCGGCACGGCCCTTGGACGAAAAAGATGAGCTCGTGGAACTGTGCGCGAAACGCATCCGCGAGTTGAACCAGAAGTACAGTAGCCGCCCCTCCGGGTCTTTCTTCCTCTTTCACCGCCACCGGCTGTTTAACCCCGTCGAAGGCGCCTGGATGGGGTGGGAAAGGAAGCGCGGCAAACTTCTTGACCTGAACCGGCTGCTCCGAAACGACTCTGACAACTTTCCGGTGAAGGTGGGTGACCTCAGCCTTCTGCCGAACGTCCGCTATGTGATTACGCTCGATTCAGACACATCGCTTCCTCGTGAAGCCGCGCGCCGGCTGGCCGGGACGCTTGCGCACCCGTTAAACAAAGCCGTAATTGACCCCGCGACGAATACGGTCGCCACAGGCTATGGAATCCTGCAGCCGCGCGTGGGCATCAGCGTTTCGTCGGCCACAAGTTCCCGGCTCGCCAACATTCTTTCAGGGCAAACGGGATTTGATCCTTACACGCGCGCCATCTCCGACGTCTATCAGGATCTTTTCGGCGAAGGCAGCTTCACTGGAAAGGGAGTTTACGAAGTCGACGCCTACCAGCGGGTGCTGGCGCAGCGATTCCCCTGCAACGCGCTCCTCAGCCACGATTTGATCGAGGGTTCTTACGCGCGGGCGGGGCTGGTGTCCGACATTGAAGTGATCGACGATTATCCCTCGCATTTCAGCGCCTATAGCCGCCGCAAACATCGCTGGGTGCGCGGCGACTGGCAAATCCTGCGCTGGCTCTTCTCGCGCGTGCCCGGATTCAGCGGGGAGGATGTGCCCAATCCGATTGCCTTAATCTCCCGCTGGAAAATTCTCGATAACCTGCGCCGCAGCTTGATCGAAGCGGCCACTCTGGCATTGCTCATCGGCGGCTGGTTTTTTCTGCCTGGAGGCGCGGTCTACTGGACGGTGGCAACGCTGGTGCTATTGCTGCTGCCGTCTTACTTTCAGGTTCTTCTCCACCTCCTTTCCGCGGGCGGATCGGAAAATTGGCCCGGAGTGTTGAAGGAAGCTTTGCGCAATTTCGTCACCGAGCAGGTTGCCGTTCTCTTCACTCTTGTTTTTCTATTCCATCAAGCTCTGATGACTCTGGATGCGATTTTTCGCACGCTCATTCGCTTGGCCCTGACTCACAAGAAGCTTCTCGAGTGGGAAACCGCAGCCCAAGCAGAATTAAAAACGAAAAAGAGAACCCCGGTGGAAGTTTGCCTGGACTTGACGCCGTGGCTTTCTATCGCCCTTTGCGCCGCGCTCGTGCACTTCCGCCCGCATTCTTTGCCGGCGGCGATTCCCTTTCTCGCCGTATGGGCCTTTTCAAAGCCCATCGCCGATTGGGTGAACCGCGGAGCGCCCACGGCTCGCACCGCAGTATCGCCGAGAGACGAAGGCCTGCTACGCGAATCCGCTCTGCGCACATGGCGGTTCTTCCGGGAGTGGAGCCGCGCCGGAATAAACTTCCTCATCCCGGATAACCTGCAAGAATCTCCCGAGCTCGCGGCCAACGTGATCTCTCCCACCAATCTCGGATTTTTGCTCACCGCGCGCCTCGCGGCTTACGATTTGGGCTATCTGACGGTTGGAGAGTTCGCCCGTGAAACGGCGCAGACATTAAATACCGCCCTGCGGATGCCGAAATTCAAAGGGCATTTTTTCAACTGGACTCACACGGAAACCCTGAAGCCGCTGGAGCCGCTTTTCATTTCCACCGTGGATAGCGGGAATCTGGCAGCCTGCCTCTGGACCTTGAAACAGGGTTGCCTCGACGCCCTCGAACAGCCGGTATTGCGCAGCGCGCTCTGCCGCGGCCTCCGCGAGCACATAATCCTGCTCAAGAACCTCGGGCGGACCGAATCCATTCCGCGTAGCATGGCTGCGGCCATTGATGATTTACAGAAGCGATTCGCCTCACTCGGAGACGAACCCTCCGCCTGGATTGCGCATTTCCCCGAGCTGGAAAAGAAGGCCGCCGAGCTTGAGGGCCTTCTTGCCGAAGCGCATGGGTTGACCAAGCAAGGCGAAATGATCTGGTGGGCGGCGGAGTTGCGCGTCCGCATCACCCAATTCCGGGAGACGGTGGAGAAATTCACGCCTTGGCTGTTGCCGGAATACAAACCGCTCTTTTTGCATCCAAACACGCTGCCGCCATCCGCCGCCGGCAAGGTCGCTTTGAAATTACTGCCCGAAGTCATGGCCGACATCAAGCGGCGGCTGGAAAACGAAAATCCGGCCCTCGACCTAAGGACCCGCAGCGACCTCCGCGCGTTCCTCGGCGTTCTTCAGTCGTCGGCCAGGAGCGCGGCGGAACTTCTTGATTCGCTGCGCGGCCTCGCCGGTCTCTCAGGCGCGCTCGTGGATGGCATGGATTTTACCTTTCTCTATCATCCGGTGCGAAAGCTTCTTTCAGTGGGTTACAACGTAACAGCCCAGCGGCGGGAAGAGTCCTGCTACGACCTCCTGGCTTCGGAATCCCGGACGGCAAGCTTCATCGCCATTGCTCAGGGCGGCATTCGCCAGGAAGCTTGGTTCCACCTGGGAAGGTCTAACATTACTTGCCAGGGACAGAGAGTGCTGATTTCCTGGACGGGAACCATGTTTGAATACCTCATGCCCGCGCTTTGGATGAAGGCCTACCCCGACACGGTCCTAGGACACAGCCAGCTTGCCGCCGTGCGATGCCAGCAGCGGTTCGGCGAGAAGAGGCGGCGTCCTTGGGGCGTGTCGGAGGCCGGCTGGAGCAAGACGGATGCAGCCGGGCATTACCAATACCGCGCCTTCGGAATTCCAGACCTCGCGCTTTCCCCCGGCATACCATCAAACGTGGTCGCTCCTTATGCCTCCTTTCTGGCGCTCGAAGTCGATCCGGCCGCCGCCACAAGGAATCTGAAGCGGATGAAGCGCATGGGCTGGCTGGGCATGTACGGCTTTTATGAATCTGCCGACTACCGGACCGAGCTGCGTGGAAAACGGCCGAATTACGAATTGGTTCGTTCCTGGATGGCTCATCATCAAGGGATGACCCTGCTCGCGCTGTCGAACCTGCTCGCCAGCGGGTCCATTCAGAAACGCTTCCAAACCGAGCCGCAATTCCGCGCGACCGAGTTGATCCTGCACGAACGCCTCTCAGGGATCGCTTCGACTATGCCCCATCCTGCTCTCCCACCCGCGATCGAGCCCCCCAAGCGCGCCCAAGCTGCCATAGCCGCTGGTTAGCTCGCTGTAGCGGCGCCCCTCTATACAGCGAAGGACGCAGGCCGGAGAAAAACCATCTCGTTTATCCCGTATGTCTCAAAAATCTCAGAGTGGCGTGCTAGGCTGGATTGTAGCGCGGACCTCCATTGTTGAGGTCCGCGGCTTTTTTGTGCATTCAAAGACCGCAGACCGCAAAGGCGGCGGTCTGCGCTACGCAGCTTGTGCTGTAGCGGCCCCTTACTCACTGGCCGCGCCAACAGGAGATCTCACGAACCATGCTCGTGTGCTGTCCCCTAAGAACGCTAACAAAGTCGTCACCTGTCACCCTGAGCGAAGCGAAGGGTCTCGGTATTCATTTTCAAAGAAATACGGAGATGCTTCGCGGAGTTTACCCTGAGCGAAGCCGAAGGGCTCAGCAAGACAATCGCCCGTTAGTGCACATGAATTTTAGCAGTAAGCCATTCAACAAAGGCGGTTAAAGGCGAAAAAAGAGCGAAAACACAAAAAAGCATTGTTTTACTTTTTTGCAAGTTATTGAAATTAAAGAAAAATTAGTAACACGAACCGGCGCGAACGGGACGGAAAAGCGGGCGAAATTGCTGCAATGAATTGAAGGCAAAGGGATTAGATCGGTTTTCCACTACGAACCGGAGCATTTCCAACAAAACAAAGGAGATGCGAGAGCCGGTCCGGTTCGTAACGGCTTTTTGAGGTCAAAAACGGGGCTTTTCCGGTTCGAAGCGGCGGCCCTTTATAGGCATCGACAGCCGGTTGACGATTAGGGTAGATTAACGGGCTTGAACATTTAATTGGGGGTTGCTTGCGCAGATGAAACCGCGGAACATCAGCAGAACATGCGGGAGGGCTATTAGCCTTTATGGGAAAATTTGCGCGGCGGCGCTGGCCACAGCCATGCTATTCGCCACCGTTGGCTACGCGGCGCCGCCTCAGATCGTGCTGCCCAAAGGCGACAGCACGATTGTCTTCGAGCCTTACGCGCCCAATATTCTCCGCGTCACGCTGAGTCTTTCCAAGGCGCAGGCGCTCGCGCCGCCGGGGTTCGGCTTCACCGCCGCTCCGTCCGCGCAAGGATGGACCAACAGCCAGACGGAGGATGCAGACGTCTACCGCTCGTCGCGCCTGGTGGTGACGGTGGCGCTGGACCGCCGCTCGAAAAATCACGCGGAGAAATCCGCCATCGGCAGCTTCTTCAGCGGCTCAACCCCCGGCGCGCATATTGCCTTCGCCACGCCGGAAGGACGCGAGCTACTCGAGCTGGAGGGGTGGTCGCAGTCTGTGCCCAATCATAAAGATGGAAATGCAGACATACTCTACGACCGCCGGCCCACCGACATGCCGTTTTTTCAGGTGGGCGCCACGTTCGCGTCGCCTGATGACGAGCACTACTACGGCCTCGGCCAGAACCAGGAGGGCTATCTTGACCATCGCGGCCACACCGTCGATTGCTGGCAGAACTATACGGCCACCGGCGGCCCCAGCGTGTGCGTGCCCTTCGTCATCACCAACTACGGTTACGGATTGATTTGGGACAACCCCTCAAAGACCACCATCGAGCCGGGCTTCAATGGGCAGACGCGCTGGATTTCCGAAGTGGGCAACCGCGTTTCCTTCTTCGTTATCGCCGGCCATAATACGGACGAGATTTACGCGGGCTATCGCGCGCTCACCGGGCCAACGCCCATGCTACCCAAAGCCGCTTACGGATTCATTCAGTGCAAGCAGCGCTATTCAAGCCAGGCGGAAGTGATGGCCGTGGCGAACGGCTACCGCGAGCGCCATCTGCCGGTCGACATCCTCGTGGTGGATTGGTTCTACTACACCAAAATGGGTCAGATGGATTTCGATCCGCGCTATTGGCCCGATCCGACGGCAATGAATCAAAAGCTCCACCAGATGGGCTTCCACACCATGATCAGCGTGTGGCCGCGCTTTGCGCCCGGCTCGCGCTACTACGATTTTCTTCTGCACAAGGGCTGGTTTGAGCATCTGGCGGACGGGACACCCACCAATGGATTGCCTTACGACCGCGCGGGATCGGATATTGACACCACCAATCCCGCCGCTGGGCGCTGGTACTGGGACATAGTCCGCGACAACATCCTGAGCAAGGGCTTTGATTATCTCTGGGCGGATGAAACCGAACCGGACCTGCCACCCAACGGCAGCTACTTCTCCATCGGACCTGGCAGCCGCTACTTTAACGTGTATCCGCTGCTACACACCAAGGCGCTCTATGACGGCTACCGGCGCGACGTGAAGACGCGCGCGCTCATTCTTTCGCGCGACGCTTATCTGGGAACGCAGCGCAACGGCACGTTCTTTTGGTCGTCGGATATTTACCCCACCTGGGACACGCTGAAGCGGCAAATTCCCACCGGGCTCGACTTCACCGCCTCCGGCATGAATTACTGGACCGACGACGTGGGCGGCTGGGAATACTTGCCCGCCGTGCACCACCCCAAGCATCCGCCGCTGCTCAGCCCCGCCGATTGCCGCGACAACGTGGGCGGCTATGACGATTACCCGGAGCTTTACACTCGCTGGTTTGAGTATGGCGCCTTCATGCCTATCTTCCGCACGCACGGCAGCCGCCGCTACAACGAAGTGTGGTCCTACGGCAAGCAGGCCGAGCCGATCCTGGAAAAATACCTGCGGCTGCGCTACCAGCTCATGCCCTACATTTACTCCCTCGCTTACCACACGTACAAGACCGGCGCCCCTTATATGCGCGCTCTCTTCATGGATTTCCCGAATGATCCGAATGTAGCCCACCTGCGCTACGAATATATGTTTGGCCCCGCGTTCCTCGTCGCGCCCGTATATCAGCAGGGCCAGACCAGCCGCAAGGTTTATCTTCCCGCGGGCACGGATTGGTACAACTACTGGACCAACGAACGCTTCCATGGCGGGCAATGGATTACCACGGCCGCGCCGATCGATCAACTGCCGCTCTTCGTCCGCGCGGGCTCGATCGTTCCTTATGGCTCGGCCATCGAGAGCACAGACCAGCCGCAGGACCTTTTCAAAGTGAGCGTGTATTCCGGCGCCGACGGCGAATTCACGCTCTATCAGGACGACGGCACTACCTATGCCTATGAGAAGGGAGATTACAAATTGACGCGGCTGGAATGGGACGACGCCGCGCACAAATTGAGCCGCGTCGGATCGCCCTGGATAGGCTACGGCTCGCGGGTGCTTGATATCATCGGCCGGTAAGGTAGCGCGGACCTCCGCCTTTGAGGTCCGCGGTTTTTCTGATGATGCGAGGAGGAGACGCCATGGAAGAAATCGGAAACATCAAAGTCCTATTCATCGCGGGCTTTGGTCCAATCGTCCGTGAGGCGGGTGTGAGTCGCAAACTCTACGGCCAGGCCCTCGGCATTAACTTCAAAGAGGAAAGCGGCGATTATCTTCATACGGAGGCCCTGAAAGGCGCAAAAACTTTTGCCCTGTGGCCGCTTTCGCAAGCAGCGCAGTCCTGCTTTGGCAAGGATTCCTGGCCTGATGAGATTCCTCCGCCCCAAGCTTGGCTTGAATTTGACGTTGACAGCGTCGAAAAAGCGCCGGCGGAGCTTGAATCGCGAGGGTATCGAATGCTTGTCAAGAACAAGAAAGAACCGTGGGGACAGATTGTCAGCCGCTTCATGGCGCCGGAAGGTTTGTTGATCGGCATCACCTTTACGCCATTGATGCGGGAAGAAAAATAGCGCCGGTGGCAGCCATCGTCAGGAAGGCGATGACCGTGACTATCTTCTCCCCCTCGCCCATGTTTATTGATATTGCTGAAGCTTGGCCATGATGCGGTCGTGAATCCAATGCGGGTCCCACCACTCCTTCGGGACAACTGGAATGCCGTCAAGATAGACTCCGAAGTGGACGTGATCGCCGCCGGCAAGCCCGGTGGAGTCGCTGGTAGCAATCACCTGCCCGCGTTTCACTAGATCACCCGCTTTCACCTTGAAGGAGGCGAGATGGCCATAAAGCGTCTGCAGGCCGCAACCGTGATCAATAATCACCGCGTTGCCAAAGATATCAAACCATCCGGCATAAACAACCTGTCCATCGTTCGCCGCTTCGACGGGCGAGTGTTCGACCGACGCAAGGTCATATCCCAGATGAACCTCGTGGTCAATCGCCTGCCCCTTGTAGACATAGGTACGGAAGTCGGCGAAATTGGCTTCGAGCTTGGTGTTCGGAAGCCGCAGGAAAGGTTGGCTCCACATAAAATGTGGGTTGGTTTGCTTCGAGAATTGAACTAGCCGCCGCTTATCAATGATCCGTAGATCGTGATTGATCTCGACGTAGTTCTTCACCAGATTCCCCGTGTCCTGAATGGCGGTGGTCTGGCTCAGGATGGGAGGCACGACCCGCTGCATGTAGGCGTCGTCCACCGGGATGGTGCTCTGATGCCATTTTGCCGGAAACACTTTGTAAGTGAAGCTGGCAACGGTCTGGTTGCCGGCGTCG
>DASZAA010000407.1:0-2314 GCA_035945615.1 Terriglobia bacterium | reverse complement strand
AGATGCCATCGAGCGCGTCACCGGTCAGCGGCCCCGGATTTTCCGTTGCCCTTACGGCGTGCGCTGGTTTGGCTTATTTTCGGTGCTGAGGCGGCGCGGAATGACGGCAGTGCAGTGGTCGGACACGGGCTTTGACTGGATTAAGAAGAACACGTCCGCCGATATCGCGCGCAAAACACTGAGAGACCTCCGCGATGGATCGGTGATCCTTTTGCACGATGGCTGCGGCGCAAAGCAGCCTGAGGAAGCGGACCAATCTTTCACTGTTGAGGCGCTGCCGACAATTATTACCGAGGTGCAAAAACGTGGTCTCCGGTTCGTGCCCGTGACCGAGTTTTTAAATTGAACCGCATGGCCAGAATCCTGATTCTCACCACCTCGCACGGCGCCTCGCATCGCCGGGCGTCGGAGGCGCTCAAAAAGGCGTTTCTGAGTATTCGGGCGGACCTGCAAGTCGAGATCATAGATGCAATCAACCACTGCACGCGATGGTTTCGCATTTACTACGACTCATACACCATCCCGCTTCGCTATTGGCCCGGCCTTTGGCGGTGGATCGAGAGCCGCCAACATCAAAGCCAATCCACCGCGCCGGCTTGGCTTTATCGGCTCGGCGGACGTCCTCTTTTTCGCACTATGGATCACTTTTCGCCGGACGTGGTGATTGCCACCGAAGTGGGTGTTTGCGAGCTTGCCGCCCTGCACAAACGCCAAACCCGCGGCAAATACTTTCTGGTAGGGCTTGAGCTAATGGATTTTAATCTGGCTTGGGTGCAGCTGGAGGTCGATCTTTATCCCGTCGTGCATGCGGATTTGGGCGAAGAATTGATCTCCGCAGGAGCGCCACCCGCCAAAATATTCGATTGCGGGATGCCCATTGATCCAGTATTCACTCACCTCCCCAGCCGCGAGGAAACGCGCAGGCGGCTTAGTCTTGATGTCAATTTGCCCATCCTGCTCGTTCTATTTGGAGGAACCGGGTTCGGCAACCCCCGGCAAATCGTAGCGGAGCTTGGCAAAATTCAAACGCCATTTCAGACGGTGTTCGTTGCCGGTAAAAACGCTGCTCTGGAAGCGGAACTGCGGCGGCTAATCCGCCAATCGCCAGCGCGCCCGAAATGGCCGCAATCGATGGTCCTCGGATGGGTGAACAATATGCACGATTGGATGGTGGCTGCCGACCTGCTACTGAGCAAGCCAGGCGGCGGGACAGTGATGGAAGCGGCGGCGTGCGGATTGCCATTGCTAGCCTTTGATCCTCTTCCCGGCAACGAGGAGCGCACTTGCCGTTGGCTCGAAAAGTGGCGCGTCGGGGTCTGGGTAAAGTCGGCCTCGGAGATCGCCCCACAGGTCGAGAGGCTGCTTGCAAACACTGGTGAGCGATCCATGCTGCGCGACCGGGCGGCATCTATTGCCAGGCCCCACGCCGCTTTTACCGCGGCGGCGTCGATTCTCGAGCACGCAACGATAATACCGTAGCGGTGGCCTCTGGCAACCGGTCTTTAAATGGTTAAAACCAGCGGCCAATACCCGTAAGGGGCCGCCGCTATATCATAACGACCTGCTCTGACATACGCTATCACGGCAAAGTGGTGAAATATGAATAGCCGTGGGTGAAACCCACGGAATGCGAACCATAGCCCATCGCCCATCAACCCTAAAAGGGGTTGAAGTTTGGTGAAATAGATGGGCAGAGTTTAATTCTGATGCTAAACTTGAAAATGAGGGAATTTAAGCACGTGTGGAGACGAGAAAGCATGAGAAATTCGAAAGTTTACCAGGCGGTATGCCTAACTACGGCATTTTTGATGATTGGCATGGTGACGAGCGCCTGCGCTCAATCCAATCATCAGACTCCTGAAAGCGCCGGGTCCGCCACCCAAGACTCCAGCAAGGTGATCATGAAGGTGGGCAACATCCAAGTTACGCAGAATGAGTTTGAATCCGTTCTCAAATCGATGAGCCAGCAGCAAGTTGACCAGAACGGAGGCAAAAACGCCATCGGAGAGAATTACGCCAATATGCTGCTCCTTTCCCAGGCGGCCCTAAGCCAGCATCTCGATCAGTCGCCCATTTTTAAGCAGCAGTTGGAACAAACCCGGAATAACCTATTGGCCCGAATGGAAGGCCAGGACATCGCGCAAAAGGCGGTAGTGACGCCAACTGAGGTCAGCCAGTATTACACCGCGCACACACCGGAATTCCAAGAGGCCAAGGTTTATGAAGTGGCGCTGATCAAGAAGACCGCGAGCAATGGTAAGGGCCTCTCAGATACGGAAGCTCAAACCAAGGCTCAGGCGATTCGGAAGGCGCT
>DASZAA010000406.1:0-1718 GCA_035945615.1 Terriglobia bacterium | reverse complement strand
GGCGCCAAGCGAAACCAAAAAGTTAATGGCTGGACTATGAAGTTGCGCTGATGAGGCGGGCGGGTCCTGCCCCACAATCTGGTCCACTTCGGCCCCCTGCCAGTACACTCCGGCGACATCGCCCACCGTAAGCCCGTGTTGCACCGCGACGATTTGCGCCACGCGCACGCTGGTCCCCACGAGGTTGGGAGCCACGATGCGCGGCGCGCCCAGGCTGACCAGCACATGGATATGCTGGCCCGCTTTCACCCGCGTATCCGGCGGCGGTTCCTGGGAGATGATCTGGTTGGCGGGGTACTTATTGCTGAACAGTTTGTCATCTACCTTGACCGTAAGCCCCATTCCATCGGCTAAAGTCTCAGCGGTATCCATGTTCACACCCACCATGTTGGGCAGCGTCTCCTGATTTCCGTTAATCGTGAGCCGGATCGTGGTGATGGCGCTGATCACGGCTACCGCGGCAAGAAAAGTGAAGAGAAGAAACAACCGGAACAGCAGCCTGATCCGGTCGGTGAGGCGCATAGGCATGACGGTCAAGTTTACCATGAAGGCACCCGGACGGCGCGCGAGGGGTTATACTACGGCGTTACCGCAGGGATGCAGGACCCATGAGGCCCCAGTGATGATCTATTGCCTAAAAACGAAACGCGCGCGCGGAGCGGCAATCTCGCTGCTCGCCTTGCTGGCAGCGCCTCTTCGCGCCCAACAAAATCTACCGCTGGCGGACGCCATCGGGCAGATCATCAGCCGCCCCGTCTTCCGCCACGCGCGATTCGGCATTGAATTCTATTCGCTCGACACGCATCAGCCCATTTACGAGCTGAACGCGCAACAGCTTTTTACGCCCGCTTCCACCACCAAGCTCCTCACCGAAGGCGCGGCGCTGGCGCTGCTCGGGCCGGACTATCGCTTCTACACCCGCGTCTATCGCACCGGCCCGATTGACTCCGGCGGCACGCTGCGGGGCGACCTCGTTCTGGTGGCGAGCGGCGACCCAAACCTTTCGCAGCGGATTAAGCCCGATGGGACGCTCGCCTTCGAGAACGATGACCATTGCTACGGCGGCCCGCCCGTCCCCGGCGATCCGCTTATCGTCTTCCGTCAATTGGCGGCGCAAGTGGCCGCGCGCGGCATCAAGCAAATTGCTGGCAGAGTGCTCATCGACACCAGCCTTTTTCCCGAAGGCGAGAAAGAGCGCGGCACCCACACCGTCATATCGCCTATCGTCGTCAATGACAACCTGGTGGATGTCACCGCAAGCCCCGGCGCCTCGCTGGGCGCGCCCGTCGAGCTTACGATTTCACCCGCTACCGCCTACGTCCGCTTTGTGAATCAGGCCACCACGGGCCCTGCGGGCTCAGAGCCTGACATTGAATGGGGCAGCGACCAAACCGGCCCCGACGGTTCGCACACCGTGACCGTAACCGGAATACTGCCGCTCGGCAAGCCCGCCGTGCGCGCGCCCTATGCCGTGCCCGAGCCCAGCCGCTTTGCCGAATTTGCCCTGGTCGAGGCGCTACGCGGCCAAGGCGTGGTCGTCACCGCCGATGGCGGCGGGCCGCCGCCCGACTTCAAATTGCTGGCCGCTCAATATACGCCCGCGAACCTGGTGGCCGAGCACACTTCCCCGCCCCTTTCCGAAGACGCGAAAGTCACGCTCAAGGTGAGCCAAAACCTGCACGCGAGCCTTATGCCTTATCTTTTGGGCGCGGTCGTGG
>DASZAA010000405.1:0-6444 GCA_035945615.1 Terriglobia bacterium | reverse complement strand
CGCTCTACAGCGACAACACAACCCGGCCGGGCATCCGCCAGCCGAACCTGGGCTATTTTGCAACTTATGCGCTGAACGTCCCAGTTTTTGACTGGGGATCGCTGCGGAGCAAGCTGCATCAGGCGAAGGATCAGCGGGCGCTCGCGTGCGTGAACCTCTCCTTTGCCGAGCGTCAAACGCTGGCCCTCCTCTACTCGTACTATAATGAGGCGCAAGCGGCATGGGGCGGGCTTGACACGCTGCGCAACTCGGCGCAGCTCGCCACGCGCAATCTGCAGTTGGTGACGCTGCAATACAAGGCAGGCGAAGTAATGGTTCCATCGGTGCTGGATGCTGAAACGGCGCTTACTCAGGCGCGCAACGCCTACGCGGACGGGCAGGCGCGTTACCGAGCCGCTTTGGCTAGCCTTCAGACAATTACAGGGAGCTTTTAACGCGTGCGCACCCAACACACTCTTTCCAGGCACAGGATGCCTGGTCTTGCCATAGGACTTGCAGCCATTCTAATTGCCGGTTGCTCGAGCAATCCGCCTGAACAGCCGCAACCCACCGTCAGCGTCCAGGTGGCGACAGCTAAACGTTCTACGATTCGCCAAATGGTGACCGCCGAGGCGGTGCTCTATCCGCTCAACCAAGCGGATATTGTCCCCAAAATCAGCGCGCCGGTTAGCAGATTCTTCGTCAACCGCGGCGATCGCGTGCACAAAGGGGAGATCCTCGCTCAACTTGAGAACAAGGATTTGGCCGCCGCGGCCGCTCAGAGCGAAGGGGCGTACCAGCAAGCGCAGGCGGTCTATGCGACGGCTACCCAGGTGAGCGTCCCTGCGCTGGCCCAGGCGGCAAAGCTGAGCGTCCAGGATACGAAGCAGGCCATGGATGCAGCTCAAAAGGTATATGCCAGCCGTCAAAAGCTCTACCAGCAAGGCGCAATTGCGCGCAAGCTGGTGGACGACTCGCGCGTGCTCTTTATTCAGGCCCAAAGCCAATATGAGATTGCAGAGGCGCACCTGAAGTCGCTTCAATCCGTGGGGCAGGCAGAGCAGATCAAGTCCGCTGAAGCCCAACTCGCCAGCGCCAAAGGGCAATATCTCGCTGCCCAGGCGCAGCTTGCTTATTCGGAAATCCGCAGTCCTATCGATGGCATCGTCACCAACCGTCCGCTCTACCCTGGCGAGATGGCCTCCGCCGGAACACCCTTGATGACGGTGATGAACACTTCAAAAATAGTGGCCCGGTCCACGATGACGCCTGAGCAAGCGGCGCGGCTGCTAGTAGGCGATGACGCCACGATTTCGGGCGGCGGTGGGCCGGGAGACGTCCAGGGAAAGGTAAGCGTTGTTAGTCCGGCGCTCGATCCGAGCAGCACCACCATCCAGGTCTGGGTGGAAGCGGCAAATCCCGGCGGGCAGCTCAAGGCCGGATCAACGGTTCAACTCTCTGTCGTGGCCCAAGCCGTGCCCAATGCGCTGATTATCCCTTCATCCGCCGTGTTGACGGCCTCTGACGGAACGACGTCGGTGATGGTGGTGGGGGCGGATAACGTTGCGCACCAAACTCAGATTAAGACGGGCATCCGCGAGGGCAACAGCGTTGAAATCACTAGCGGCCTTCAGGCAGGCGAGCGCGTGGTGACGGAAGGCGCGTTTGGCCTGCCCGACGGAACGAAGGTTCAGTTCTAAAGGCGAATACGGGCGGTAGCCACACACCCATTGATTGTGGCGCCCTTCTTCGTGCTGCCGCTCCATACGAATGGAACATACTTCACAAGAAGAACGGAAAATCTCGGGCGGCGGGAACGAAGACGCCTCCCGCTATTGGTTCGCCCGCGAGTCCCGGCCGATCATTTTTCTGATCATTACGCTCGCTCTCGTGGGCGGTTACCTGGCTTTTACCATTCCGATCTCCGTTTTTCCCACCACCAATTTCCCTCGCATCATCATCGCGGTGGATAACGGCGTGATGCCAATCGATCAAATGCTGGTGACCATTACGCGCCCGCTCGAAGAATCGGTGAGCGGCGTGCTCGGAATTGAGGACGTGAGATCGATCACCAGCCGCGGCTCAGCCGAAATTGATCTATTCTTCAACTGGAACGTCGATATGTTCCAGACGCTCCAGCGCGTCAACTCGGCCATCGCGCGCGTGCAGCCCGAACTTCCTCCCACGGCCAAGATCGACACCAACCGGCTGCAATTCTCAAGCTTCCCCATCCTCGGTTACAGCCTCACCTCGAACACTATTCCGCTGACCCAGCTTTGGGAGCTTGCCACCTACACGTTCAAGCCCCGGCTGAATAGCCTGCCCGGCGTAGGAACAATTTTGGTGCAGGGAACGCAAGTGCCCGAATTCCAAATCAGTCCCGATCCGGCGCAGTTGCTGGTGACTCACGTCACCATTTCGGACATTCTCAACGCGGTAGACAACTCAAATGTGGTGCAGTCTCCCGGCCTTTTCGCCCGCAACCATCAGTTGTATCTCGGGCTTATCAGCGGCCAAGCGCACGATGCGGCTGGAATTGCGCGCATTTTTATCAATAAGGATTCGGGGGGCGACCCCATATATGTAGGCAACGTTGCTTCGGTCTCAAAATCCGTCGCGCCGAATTACACCATCGTGACAGCGAACAACAAGCCCGCTGTGCTGATTAACATCAACCGCCAACGCGCCAGCAACACGATGACGGTCTCAACCGAAGTTAAAACCGAGATGGCGCAAATTGAAAAGACGCTGCCGCCGGGCGTCGAGGTCAGCAACTTTTACGATCAGTCGTGGATCGTAGGCGAATCGATCAAAAGCGTGCGGGACGCCATTCTGATCGGCATTATTCTCGCCTCAGCCGTCCTGGTGCTGTTTTTACGCGATTGGGGATCTTCCTTCATCGCCGGTATGGTGATTCCCATCACCGTGCTGATTACATTCATCGCGCTCAAGTTTTTGGGGGAAAGCTTCAATCTGATGTCGCTCGGTGGCCTCGCGGCCGCTGTGGGCCTGATCATCGACGATGCGATTGTAGTGGTAGAGAACGTTGTTCTACATCGCCAAGCTGGCGAAGGCAGATTTGAAGCTGTCTCGCTGACTCTCAAGGAATTGACGATCCCTCTGGTGGGATCCACCCTGACGCCGATCGTTGTTTTCGTTCCCCTCATCGTGATCAGCGGGGTCACCGGAGTTTTTTTCCGCGCGCTCGCCGTCACCGTGGGCGTGGCGCTCCTCACCTCGCTCGCGCTGGCTCTCACGTGGACTCCGAATCTTTGCACCTACCTCCTTCACCAAAAACGAGCGACAAAATTAACTCCGGAAGATGAGACTGCGCCGGCTCTAGCTGATGCCACGCCGGAGCAGATGGAAATTCGGCGTTTGATGGTGGTTGAGGAAAGCCTGATGGGCGGCTTTATCGGACGGGCGATCAAGTTCTACGACCGCTGGTTCCGCCGCAGTCTGAGCTATCCCGTCTGGCTGCCGGTGCTCGGAGCGGTTCTGATTGTGGTTTCGTTTTACTGTTACCGCCGCATCGGATCCGACACGCTGCCGGAAATAGACGAGGGCAGCTTCATTCTTGATTACGTAACGCCCCCGGGCAGTTCGCTGGCCGAGACAAACCGGATGATCAGCCATATTTTGAGAATTGTTCATTCGGTCCCTGAAGTGGAAAATACGTCGCGCCGCACCGGCTTGCAACTGGGCCTCGCGGCGGTGACGGAAGCGAATACAGGCGACATCTCAATCAAGCTGAAGACGAACCGCAAGCGCGACATCTGGACCATTATGAATGAAGTCCGGCAGAAAATTGTTCAGACCGAACCCGCCGTAGATGTTGATTTCACGCAAAAACTCCAGGACATGATTGGCGACCTCACCAGCGCGCCACAGCCCATTGTGATCGAGATGTTCTCCCCTGATGCGTCCCTGCTCGATTCCTGGGCGCCAAAAGTGGCCGACGCAATCGGCAATATTCAGGTGGGGGGCGAGCATCCTGTCGTCGATATCGACAATGGGATTGATTCCACCACCAGCGGCCCCGCGATGATGTTCACGGTGAACACGGCCGCGGCGGCGCACGCTGGTTTTGCCCCTCAGAACGTGGTAAACGAAGCCGAAGCGATGCTTGACGGCGTCACCGCCGCGCAGCCCGTGGTGGTGAGTGACCGGCCGTACACGCTGCGCATCCGCTTTCCCGATTCCGTACGCGCCTCAGTTGAGGCCATGAACAACACCCTGCTGATCAGCCCCACCGGGCAGACTGCCAGCCTGGGGTCGCTCGCCTCGATCACAGAAAGTCCCGGCCAGACGGAAATCTTGCAGGATAACCAGCAGCGGTATGTTGCCGTCACCGCGCGGCTGGAAGGCCTCGACCTTGGCCACGGAATTGCCGCCGTGCAGAAGACGATGGCGGCGCTTCACCTTCCGCCCTCGATCCGTATTGAATACGGCGGCCTCTACCAGACGCAAAAGCAGTCGTTCAGCGACCTCACCATGGTGCTGGCGCTGGCGGTGATCCTGGTATTTCTGGTGCTGCTGTTTGAGTTCAAGAACTTTTCCGCGCCCATTTCGGTTTTGATCAACGCCTTGCTGGCCACGTCAGGCGCGTTTGTTGCGCTGTGGATTACGGGGACCACGTTCAACCTTTCTTCGTTTATGGGCGTGATCATGGTCATCGGCATCGTGGCTAAGAACGGCATCCTTCTGCTCGACGCCGACGCGAAGTTCAGAGCGGCCGGCTTTTCCGCCAAAGAGTCGATCGTGCAGGCAGGCCGCCGCCGCTTGAGGCCCATACTCATGACGGCCCTCGCTGCCGCTGTAGGCATGCTGCCCATCGCTCTTGCTATTGGAGCAGGATCGCAAATGCTACAGCCGCTCGCCATCGCGGTGATTGGCGGACTGCTGATTGCCACCGTGCTTTCGCTCATGGTCACGCCGGCGATTTTCTACTTCATGACGCGCGGGCACGAGCCGGCTGCTCCCGCTGGCGCGTTGCCAACTCATGCGAGCGCCCCCTTTGCCTAACCCGGGACCCCCATTTCAAATTACGGCTGATTCCTGATACTCGCCGAACACCCGGCGCAGCGCCCCTGCAATTTCCCCCACCGTAGCATACGCCTTGACGGCGTTGAGTACGGCAGGCATCAGATTCGCGTTTCCATGCGCAACTACCTCCACAGTGGCAAGAGCTTCTTTCACCTGTTCTCCATCGCGCCGCACGCGGAGGCTGCGGAGACTTTCCACCTGCGCCCGCTCTCCTTCCGCATCGATGCGAACGATGAGTGGGGAAACTTCCTCTTCAACCGTGTACCGGTTCACGCCCACCACCACACGCTCGTCCGATTCCACAGATTTCTGATACTCATAAGCCGCCTGCTGAATCTCCCGCTGGATGAAGCCGTTCTCAATGGCGCGTAGAACGCCGCCCATCGCTTCAATCCGGTTGAGATAATCCACGGCTTCAGCCTCGATGCGATCTGTTAGCGTCTCGATGTAATAGGAGCCAGCGAGCGGGTCCACCGTGTTCGCCACGCCGCTTTCGAAGGCGATGATCTGCTGGGTACGCAGCGCGAGCAAGGCTGCGTCTTCCGAGGGTAGGGCAAGGGCTTCGTCGCGCGCGTTGGTGTGCAGTGATTGCGTGCCGCCGAGCACTGCGACCAGCGCCTGCAGCGTGACGCGAACGATGTTCACATCCGGCTGCTGCGCGGTAAGCGTGCTGCCCGCCGTCTGCGTGTGGAAGCGGAACATCCATGAGCGCGGATCGCGCGCCTTAAATTCATCGCGCGCAATTCTTGCCCACAACCGCCGCGCGGCGCGGAACTTCGCCGCCTCTTCCAGCAGACCGTTGTGCGCGTTCAGAAAGAACGAAATGCGCGGAGCAATGTCATCCACCTGCAGTCCGCGGGCGAGCGCCGCTTGCAAGTATCCCGTGGCATTGGCCAACGTGAAGGCAAGCTCCTGCGCGGCTGTCGATCCTGCTTCGCGGATGTGATATCCGCTGATTGAAATCGTATTCCACTCCGGAGCGTGATCCCGGCAAAACTCGAAGACGTCCGTCACCAGGCGCAGCGCGGGCGCAATCGGATAGATGTAAGTCCCGCGCGCGATGTATTCCTTCAGAATGTCATTCTGTACCGTGCCCGAAATCTGACGAAGGCTAACTCCCTGTTTTTCCGCCACTGCGATGTAGAGCGCCAATAGGATTGCCGCCGTGGCGTTGATTGTCATCGACGTGGAGACGCGGTCGAGCGGGATGCCCTGAAAGAGCGCCTCCATATCATCCAGCGAATCGATGGCCACTCCCACGCGGCCCACCTCGCCGCTGGCGAGAGGATGGTCCGAATCCAGCCCAATTTGCGTGGGCAGGTCAAACGCCACCGAAAGCCCTTTGGCGCCCTGACTGAGAAGATAACGGTAGCGCGCGTTCGATTCCGCAGCCGTGCCAAAGCCCGCATACTGGCGCAT
>DASZAA010000404.1:0-4084 GCA_035945615.1 Terriglobia bacterium | reverse complement strand
CATGGCCAAGGCGCCGTAGGAACGTCTATGGCCGTCAAGCTGGTGGGCGTTGGGCAGCAATTGCCACCGGATCAATTGGCCAATCTTATCCGCCATCCGAACGCCAAAATGAAGGCGGGTGGAATGCCGTCGTTCCCGCTCTCCGATAACGATATGAAATCACTCATCACTTACCTTGACAGCCTCAAGTGAGAGTCATGCCTTGGCGGAAATCCCTCATTATGACCTCGCAGTGATCGGCAGCGGCCCGGCGGGATACGTTGCGGCGATTCGCGGCGGACAACTCGGCTTGAAGACAGCAATCATCGAAGCCGAAGAATTTTACGGAGGAACTTGTCTGCACCGGGGCTGCATTCCCACCAAGGCGCTTCTGTTTAATGCCGAGGTCTACGGCTATTTTCAAAACGCCCGCGAATATGGAATCAACTGCAAGCAGTTCTCGCTTGATTGGGACGCCATCGAGCGTCGCAAAGATAAGATAGTGAAAAAGCTGGCGCAAGGAGTCGAATTTCTTCTGAAGAAGAATAAAGTGGAAATTATGCAAGGCCACGGCCGTCTGGCGGGCAAGGGCAGGATAGTAGTTTCCACTCCGAAGTCACGGGAAATTGAAGCGCGTTGCATCATATTGGCCACCGGTTCAGAGGCTAGAACACTTGCCGGGCTTGAACCAGACGCGAAAACAATCTTTACCAATAAGGAAGTGCTCGCGGTCAAGCAAGCGCCCGATTCGATGGTCATCATGGGCGCCGGCGCCGTTGGAGTGGAATTCGCCTCCATTTTCCATCGCCTCGGAACGCGCGTAACCCTCCTTGAAATGCTTCCCCGCGTGCTTCCTAGTGAGGACGAGGAAATCTCTGCCGAGATTGAGAAGTCGCTTCGCAAACAAGGCATTACCCTACACACACAGGCAAAAGTGGAAAGCGCGGCAAAGACGGGTAAAATCATCCGGGTCGTATTTAGCGCAAGGGATGGATCTGTCGAGCGGGTAGACGCCGAAACGCTTTTGATCGCAATTGGCCGTATTCCCAATACCCAGGATATCGGCATCGAGAACACAAAGATCGTCTGCGAACGCGGATTCATCAAAGTAGATGGTTTCATGCAGACGAACGAGCCGGGCGTTTATGCCATCGGAGATATTGTTGCCGGCAGTCCCATGCTTGCTCATGTGGGTGAGATGGAAGGCATCGTCGCGGCTACTTGTGCGGCCGGAAAAAAGGCTGAGCCGGTCAACTACCGTCAGGTGCCAAATTGCATTTATTCCGAGCCGGAGGTTGCGAGCGTGGGCCTGACGGAAAAACAGGCGCGAGAGGCTAGCTACAGAATTCGTGTCGGCAAATTTCCGTTTTCTGCTAACAGCAAGGCGGCTATTCTGGGGGCGCGCGATGGCTTTGTGAAAATCGTCAGCGAAGAACGGTATGGGGAAATTTTGGGAGTTCACCTGATCGGCCCTCGGGTCACAGAAATGATTGCAGAGGCAGTGGTTGCCATGCGTCTTGAGGCGACAGCGGAGGACTTAGCGCACGCGATTCACCCGCATCCGACGCTGACGGAGGCTATTTTGGAAGCCGCCCATGCCGCGCACGATTGGCCGATTCATATATAAGTGACCGATGGAATGTCATACTGATGTTGTAGCGCGGGGTTCGTTTTTCAACTCTATGGTTCGCCAAGAGCAAAGCAAGGTTGCGGGGCTAAACTACGCACCCGCGCCGCAAAAACAGCCTATGATCTGCCACGTCGAACATTTCGGCCAGATCGATTACGCGGCGGCGCTCGAACTGCAAAAACAAAAGATCGCTCAGCGCAAAGCGGGCAAAATTCCCGATACTTTGCTCCTTTTGGAGCATCCTCACGTTTACACTTTCGGACGCAATGCCCGGCGCGAGAACCTGCTGGCCGCGCCGGAGCGGCTCGCAAAACTGGGCGCTGCCGTCTACGAAACCGATCGCGGCGGCGATATCACATATCACGGACCAGGCCAGCTCGTAGGTTATCCTATTCTAGATCTTACGCAGCACCGGCGGGATATCGCGTGGTACATGCGCTCGCTCGAAGAAGTTTTTATCGGAGTGACTGCGGAGTACGGCCTTGCGGCCTCGCGTGTTCCAGGACTTACGGGCGTGTGGGTGGGCCAAGACAAGCTGGTGGCGATGGTGGTTCATATTTCGCGCTGGATCACTTCGCACGGCTTTGCGTTCAATATCAATACGGATTTATGTTATTTTGAATGGATTGTCCCCTGTGGCATCCGCGGCAAGGGAGTGACGTCATTGCAGAAGTTGCTCGGCGAAACGGTAGACGTGCAAGATGTTACCAAACGAGTGGTGAGCTGGTTCGGTAAAATATTTGAAATGGACACGATGCTGGAAGTATCCGCCCATGAGGCGGTTCCGAGCAATGCTCTGCTCTACACGAAAAAATAAGCCAGTGGTGCGCGATGCTGTGGCGGCGGCCGTAGCAGTTGAGGCTTAAGAGAACATCTTGAAAAATCTGAATCCCGAAGTTCTGAAAATTGCGAGAACACGCGAGTTTGTATCAGCTATTGTGCTTATTGCCGCTTCGCTTGTATTCACAAATCCCGTGCAGGCGCAGTCGACAGTTCCTCTGGCGACGGTCTCCGTCGAGACCAAGGCGCTCGGAAGGGAGATCCCAAGGGATTTTGTGGGATTCAGTCTAGAGGTCTCAACCAGCGGCCAGGGAGTATCAGCCTTCAAGGCAAAGCAGCCGGACGGGTCTTCGGGTGAGACCACAGAAGAAGGCGAGTACGCGCTCGGCCGCCCTGGAAGCCCGAATACTGGATTCTTCCATTTTATGCGCGACCTCGGACCCGGCATACTTAGGTTAGGTGGCAACAGCCAGGATAATTCTTGCTGGGATCCGCAACAGGCCCCGCATCCTGATGCGTGCAAAGCGGCGTTAAATGCGGGCGATCTTAAGCTATTCTCAACCGCGGCGGAAGAGAGTGATTGGAAGTTGATCCTAGGCGTCAATTTGAAGCAGAATTCACCTTCGTGGGCTTTGAAGGAAGTCGCTCAAGGGTTCGCCCGGGAAATCAGGCCTCAGCAAATTTTCGGTCTTGAGATTGGCAATGAGCCTGATCTTTTCAGCCGCACCCCGCTCCGGCTCAAAACGTATTCACCTGAAGATCACGCCAAGGATTTCCTCGCGTACTTTCATACGTTCGCTGAAAACCCTGTAGCGCGAAGGTGTCCTGTAGTTGGCCCCGCAACTTGCTGCTCATGGCGGAAGGCCCGCGATCTCGGAGCATTTATCGACGGCGTGGGAGCAAAGAACCTCAAGCTGATTACGGTGCATAATTATTCAAAAACCACATGCGGCGGGAGGACTGTTACAATTGCGCAATTGCTCGACCCTGCCCTGATGGACCATTTCAATCAGCAGGCCCACGCGCTGGTGGCAGCAGCGCAATCGCGCGGCCTGCCGATTGCTATGGCGGAGACCAATTCCGCCTCCTGCGGCGGAATGCCGGGCGTGAGTAATGCTTTCGCCGCCACTGTCTGGGGGCTTGATTATATGTTTTTGCTGGCGCAGGACGGATTCCGCTCGGTTAACTTTCACATGAGTTACCGGCCCGGCGGGGGCAGCTCCTATAATCCCATCGACACGTATAGCAGTTCCGGCGCGCAAGGCTATCGCAACGTCGCCGAGCCTCTCTACTATGCCATGTATCTTTTTGCGCACAACGCCTCAGGTGAACGTCTGGTGCCAGCGTCTATCTCAACCAATGCGAACGTCCGGGCTTATGCGGTGAGTGCGTGCGCGGGCTGCGAAGTCAAGGTGTTTGTGATCAACAAAGATTTGAGCGCAGCGGGCGAGGTACGCGTTCGCGTTTCCGCGCTGAGGGGCAAGGCTTCGCTATTATTATTGCAGGCTCCAAGTCTGAGTTCGATGGCGCCCGAAGCCAGCTATGGCGGCGTGCGATTTAGTTCCGACGGCCGTCTGCCTGAGCCACATTCCTCCGTGGTAAAGCGCGGCGCTCAGGGCGATTACGAATTTCATCTCCCGAATTCCAGCGCGGCGGTGCTCACCATCAATCCCGCGCACGGAGGCGCATAGCCGG
>DASZAA010000403.1:0-3926 GCA_035945615.1 Terriglobia bacterium | reverse complement strand
ATTTGAGTTGCTGCGCTGCTGGATGGAGGAGCACGCTTCGGGCGATCTGCGCATCCAGGCGGTCTTAGTGGCCTTCTGCTTCGGAGCGTTGCTCGAAGGCACGGCGGGGTTTGGAACGCCCGTCGCGGTGACGGCTTTTCTCCTGGTGGGCTTGGGGTTTGCCGCGGGCGAGGCTGTGACCGTGGCCCTAATTGCCAATACAGCGCCCGTGGCGTTTGGGGCGCTGGGCATTCCGATTGTGGCGCTGGCCGGAGTCACTGGACTCTCCCAGGCAAAGCTTTCGGCGATGGTGGGCCGCCAACTGCCGTTCATGTCGCTCTTAATCCCGGCGTATCTCATCTTCATCATCGCGGGGCGGAGGGGCGTTAAGGGAGCGTGGCCCGCCGCGGCAGTCGGGGGCGGGAGCTTTGCGCTAGCGCAGTTTATTGTTTCGAATACGTGGGGACCGTATGCGGCGGATATCATTGCGTCGCTGGTCTCAATTGTGTCGCTCACTTTGTTGCTGCACTTTTGGAAACCTGATGATGAGTACAGCCAAGCAAATCTTGCTCCTGCAAAACAAGAAGGCCACCCCTCTCTCACTTGGCGCCAAGGGGCGGCGGCTTGGGCGCCTTGGGTGTTGCTCGCCGCGGTGATGATTGCATGGTCTTATCTGAAGCTGTTTCAGGCGGGGCGCCACTTGATTCATGTTCCGTGGCTGCATAATGCTGTTTTCATCTCGCTTTACCAAAAGCCCTACGCCGCGATTTATAGTTTTGAACCGCTCGCAGCGGGCACGGCCGCGC
Organism: Terriglobia bacterium; assembly: GCA_035945615.1. Classification (GTDB taxonomy): domain Bacteria; phylum Acidobacteriota; class Terriglobia; order UBA7540; family UBA7540; genus RH2-MAG17b. The sequence goes on along the minus strand of DASZAA010000403.1, from coordinate 3,141 downwards.
TGGTGGCTGCCGTCATCACGGCGGTGGTTCTCCACGCTTCGCCCGGTTTATTTTGGCGGGCGGGGGTCAAGACAGTGAAGCAACTGCTTCTTCCCGGACTTACCGTTGTGCTCATTGTGGCCTTGGCCTATCTCTATAATTACTCCGGAATGGCATACACGCTGGGCGCCGCGCTCGCAGCCTTGGGTGGCGCTTTTCCCCTTTTTAGTGGATTTCTCGGCTGGGTGGCTTGCTTCATGAGCGGCAGCGATACTGCCAGCAATATTCTTTTCGGCAATTTGCAGGTCGCTGCCGCGCATCAAATCGGCGTCAAGCCGGTGCTGCTGGCGGCTACCAATTCTTCCGGCGCCGTATGCGGCAAGATGATCTCACCACAAAACATCGCCGTGGGCGTCACCACGGTGGGTATGGTGGGCGAGGAAGGGCGCGTGCTTCGCACCACGTTCTGGCACAGTATTCTTTTTGCCTTGGCCTTGAGCCTGCTGGCTTTCGCACAAGCTTACTGGCTCAAGTGGATGGTGCCGTGATGAACGGTAGGGTACGACTGCCGGAAAGAGAGCAGGGCAAGAGCCTGCATGACAACTCTTTTGTGTCTAGGGATGGCGGGTGAAAAAATCGTCTCGTTTATCCCATTTGCCTCAAAAGTCTCAAAGTGGTTTGATAGGCTTTTTGTAGCGCAGACCTCCGTATTTGAGGTCTGCGGGTTTTTCTGTCCATTCAAAGACCGAAGACCGCAAAGGTGGCGGTCTGCGCTACAGAGCGGTCCCATAGATTAGCAAATGATTGGAGAGAGATGGGAAGGCACACAAAAAATTACGGAACGAACCCAAGAAGTTGTTTAGAATCAATGTTTCTAATAGAAGTCGTCTCAAAAATCTCAATGGGGCCGTCCTGGGCCGGCCTATACCGCAGAGTCCTGTGGATAGAGCCTGGCGGCTTATCGTGGGGACCGCTGAAAGTTTGTGGGGTTAAAAAAACGAACCCTGCGCTACAAAGCTCAACCAAAGACTAAAAAAATGGCGCGTCGGAGCCTCCGGCCGGTCCGATTCTTGGAGCGTTTTTGACGCTTGACTTCGAATTGTACAAAGAGTAACTTCGCATGATATACCTTGCATGTTTTGGACAATCGCTCAGGAGGGGGCGCACCGGCAAGGACGGCATTCGAGGGGAGATTTAAAAGTGCGCAGACAAGTGTTGGTTATACAAGGTGAAGCTTCTATCCAGAATACATTCGCTTTGCTTCTCGATGCGCTAAATAGCGACAATGTTGAAGCGGCGCTTAACGGGCGGCGAGCTTTGGTCGCGATTGAGCCGGCGAGCCTTGACGCTGTTCTTCTGGATTTGCGATCGTTATTCGACGTTCCGCAGGTTAGACCGGAAGTCAGCAGCATTCAGCTAAGACCGATAGGGCGCATTCTTTTCGTCACCGGCGAGGTTTCGGGTCCGGATGTCTTCCGAATGATTGAACAGAACTGCGGGAGGCGAAAACGGGGAATCATTTTGTTCCAAACCCTGTGGCAGCGTCTGCTGATGGCTTTTAACCCGGCCGAGTCAGCCTCGGAACAGATAGAACTCGCCGCCGGTCCGGAGAAGCTGTGAAAAGCCGGGAGCGTTTCTGTCTCTTTACAAAATGATAGAACGCCCTTTGTCCGCGGTGCCTGATTCTGTAGCGGCGGCCTCTGGCCGCCGCTACAGCCAATGACCGTCGCTGACTCATGGCGCTTTGTATAGAAAACGGCGAATTTAAGTAAGGGATGTTGCGGTAGAGCGTGTGTTGAGGCTGCCGATGTATTCGCTGATATATTCTTTCAACGCTTCAGCCCATGGCCGAAGAGGCGGGAAGCCAGCGCGCTCAAGCGCGGCGCAAGCCATCACCGAATAAGGCAGGCGCTTGGCGGGCCGGCCCATTTCGTTCAGAGGCTTGCCGGTGATCCTGGCCGGATCGATTCCCGCCCACTGCGCTGCTTGGCGCGCTAATTCCAGACGCGTGCAGAAGCCGGCGTTGGCCACATGATACAGGCCATGCCGCCGCGATTCGATGACTTCCCGGATTTTTTGTGCGGCGTCAATCGTATAAGTCGCGTTGCCAACTTGGTCCGCCGCGACAACGTAAGGTTCGCCTGCTGCAGCGCGCCGCAATCCCTTTTCGACAAAATTTTCCTTCCCAGGACCAAACAGAACGGAAACGCGGAAGATCCATCCTTCACCCGCGGCCCGCGTGATGCCTTCGGCGCGCAATTTGGTGCGGCCGTAGACCGTAGCCGGGGCAGGCTGGTCGCTTTCAACATAGGGGCTAGTTTTCTGGCCGTCGAATACAGCGTCCGTAGAAATATAGGCCACGCGCGCGCCCGCGCGGAGCGCCGCGCTCACAATGTAGCGCGTTCCGTGAACGTTCACCGCGTAAGCAAGCGCGGGATTCTCTTCGCAGACGTCAGGGTTCGGAATCGCCGCCGCGTGGACGATCACGTCCGGCTTGATCTTTGCCAGGACCGCGTCCACGGCGTCTTCGCATGTGATGTCCACATCCTGATGCGTGAGCGCGCAGACGGTGTGGCGCTCGCCGAAAACCTTGACCAAAGCGTGGCCAAATAATCCCGCCGCGCCGGTAATCGCAACTTTCATTCCCGTTTCCTCATGAGTGATTTCCTATGACGAACAAAAGCATCATCCAAAGACGCCAAGGTCTCAAGGCTTTGCCCCTTGATCTGATGAGACAGTCCCTGGCTGTGCAAGGCTTTCCACGTAGCGGCGCAGCGAGTCTGTGCAACGTTGGGCGATCTCGTCAGGCTTCATGTGGCGGGCGTCGATCTCGATTTCGGACCCGGACCCGGGCGTTGAGTTCTTCTTGGGGCTGATGTTCAAGACATCAGCTTTCCACAGCAGGCCGCCGGTCACCCAATCCACGACGGCCACGGATAAAATTGGCGGCGTTTTATGCTGACGGTGCAAGACAGGCGGCGTTTCATGCGGGGTAAAGTGAATCTTTCTTTCAGGCTTCTGGGCGCGGATCACCAGGTCCACGCCCTGCTCGCTGCCGGCAATCTGATACTTGCCCCAGGCGCGCAAATCTTGAATAAACCATTGATCAAGCTGGCCCGGCATCGGCTCAACATAGATGATTTTCGCTGTGGTAAGGCGATT
>DASZAA010000402.1:0-1718 GCA_035945615.1 Terriglobia bacterium | reverse complement strand
GTTCGTATAGCAACGCGGTGGTGTAAAAACCCGGCACGACTTCGTAGCGAAGCTTATGCAGTTGATATCCTTTGCCGGAAGGGATCGATCCAAGGTCCTGAAACTGCGGCGCCGAATGCACCCAGTCTTGAGGCCAGCCTTGAAAAACAACATCATTGAGAAGATGATTGCGTATTTTTTGCGCTTCTGCCGTCCACTCAGCCGCGCTTGCGGGCGCTGGCAACTTCGGCTCGCGTTTCAACAGAAATTCCTGAAGCTGGAATGTCACCACGCCCTGCGGCTGCAACGGGCGATTGAGAATTGACCTGACTTCTCCGGCGTCAGTCTGCGCCTGCAGCACAGCCGCGGTGAGCAGAATTGCAACCATCAGAAGCGTTTTTATTTTCATGGAACCAAGCGCCACCCTTCCAGAACATCATCCGAATCCCGCTACCTGAACAATAGCGGCGTAAGAGCAACTAGATTACCCCGCCACACTGGCCACTCGTGCATTCCTGGAGTTTCGATATCCGTATGATGAATGCCCTTGGACGTCAACCAGGCGCGAAACTTGCGGTTCGGCGTAATCAGGGCATCGTCTGTGCCGCATGCGATCCAGAGGAGCTTGAGCTTTGAATCGGCTGAGGAATCGAGCGACGGGAATTCTTTATCATAGTCTGCGCTCAGCCCTCCGGCGCTAAACGAAGCCACCCAGGCAAATTTATCCAGATTGTTGAGGCCAGTGAACAGAGATTCGGCGCCGCCCATCGAAAGGCCGGCAATGGCGCGGTCTTTGCGGTCTGTCTTGACGCGAAAATCCTTTTCAACTTGCGGAATCACTTCCGTGAGCAGCGCATCGCGAAATTTAGTCATGTTTTCTTCAGCTAAGTTTCGACCCCTGAAACCGGGTCCAGTTGGGGAGACAATCTCCGGCGCGCCGTAGCCAAGCGGCATGACAACGATCATGGGCTTTACCTTTTGCTGCGCGATCAGATTATCCAGGATAATGTTGGCGCGGCCAACCGCGGTCCAACCGCTGGCATCGTCGCTATAGCCGTGGAGCAGATAAAGGACGGGATATTTTCCTTTTACCTTGGGGTTGTATCCGGGCGGAGTATAGACGTAAAAATCCCGGTTATCGCCTACAACGCCTGATTGGTAGTAAATATGATGCACTACTCCATGAGGCACATCGGTGATCTCCCACGGCATCGGACTTTCCCCGGGAATAAGCACCATGCTCTGCGGATTAAGCAAGTTGGGCTTGATTAGATGATCCGAAGGGTCCATTAAGCCTACGCCGTCAGCGACGAAAGAATATCCGTAAATTTCAGGGGCGAGCGGCGGAATAGTAACACTCCAAATTCCATTTGCGCCTTTTTCCATCGGGGTCGGGTGATGCGACCCTTCCACTGAAAGCACAACCTTTTCAGCGTTGGGGTCATGAAAACGGAAAGTCACCGAGCGGTCAGGGTGAACCTCGGGCGAGAGGACCCGGCGAAACCGCGTAGGCAGCGGCCCCCGCGCAGGCCGGGGCGCTTGCGCCAAACATAGAGAGGCCGGAATGGTGAGGACGAATGTCACCAAAAGAGAAAGCAGACGAGCGTGTTTCATAGAGCGATGACCTTCCTTTCAGGAATATGCAGATGCGGCATCATGCCGCCGGACACAGGTAAACGCGCCGCAAGCTGCCCCGTCGCAGATACTTCCGGCCTCTTGCGGAAGCTCTGGATTATACA
>DASZAA010000401.1:0-1822 GCA_035945615.1 Terriglobia bacterium | reverse complement strand
GGACGCGCAAATGCGCGCGCGAGGAGTGGAATTTTTGAAGCAATGCGTGGAAAGGACGGCGGAACTGGGAGGCCGCCTCATCTGCGGTCCTCTCTACGCGGGTTTGGGCGTAATGACGGGCCGAAGACGGACAGAGGATGAATGGAGGTGGGCGGCGGAAGGCTTGCGCGACGCCGCGGCGCGCGGACGTGAACTGGGCGTGACTCTTTGCATTGAACCGCTCAACCGCTTCGAAACATATTTTCTCAACACGCTCGAAGATGCGGCCCGGCTGGTCTGTGACACTCGATCGCCCAACGTGCGGATTCATTTCGACACGTTCCACGCTAACATCGAGGAAAGACATCCGCCCGAATCGCTTCGGCTAGTTGCGAAAGAACTGGGACACGTGCACCTCTCTGAAAACGACCGCGGAATTCCCGGCACGGGCCATAACGATTGGCGGGGCGTGTTCCTCGCTTTGAAGGAAATCGGATACGACGGTTGGATGACGATTGAATCGTTCGCACAGCCCGAACCGGAGCTTGCTGCGGCTGCCGCGATCTGGCGTGACCTGGCTCCTTCAGGCGATGATCTGGCGCGCCGGGGGCTTCAGTTCGCCAAAGCTCTCAGCCGGGAGGTTGGCATTCAGTGAGCTTAGTGGAACAAGGCGCTGCTACAGCAAGCAACGTGAATACTGGTTTTCAACAGGGGGCACGGTGATGAGTCAGGACAAAAGCTCTGCGCGGAGGCAATTCCTGAAGTCGATGGCTGCGGGCGTGCCTATGGCCGCTGTCGGTCTTCAAGGCAAAAGCGCGTCAACCCAGGAAAATCATGCCTTAATACGCGGGATGTCGGCTCACGCGAGCGCCCATCTTCAGATTCCAATTGAGAGTGTTCCGGCGGGCGATGACGCGGTTCCGTTTCGCAAGCACACGCTCGACCTGGGCGTGAGCGAGTCTGTCACCGTTGTCGACATGAATGGTGATGGCCACTTGGATATCCTCTCGGGAGAAAACTGGTACGAGCAGGTTGGTCCGCGACATGGCTCGGGCCCTCGTTTTATCAAACATAAGTTTCGCGATCTTCCTTACACCAATTTCTACCTGGAAGACTTAAGCGATCTGGCCATCGACGTGAACGGGGACGGCTATCCCGACGTTGTAAGCTGCTCCTACTGGTCGCATCCGCTTACCTGGTGGGAAAATCCGGGTGCGTCCGGCGGCCCCTGGCGCGAGCATGTCATGGAGACGCAGTCTCCAGTGGAATTCGTATTTTTAGTGGATATTCTCAACATCGGAAAGCCTGCCCAGCTCCTGCCTCAATTCGGCAGGCAAAATTTTCCTTTAGCTTGGTATGAACTGGCGGGCAAAGGGGCAAGCGATCCTTGGATAAAGCATGAAATCAGCTCAAAGAGTTATGGGCACGGGATCGGCGCGGGCGATGTGAATGGCGATGGAAGAACCGACATTATTACGCCCAAGGGTTGGTTTGAAGCGCCTGCGGACCCGAGGAACGGGCAATGGATTTTCCACGAGGAATTCGATCTGGGCGAAACAGGGTTTATCTACACGATGGACGTGAACCGCGACGGCACACCCGATCTGGTCACCAGTCTGGGGCACGGCTATGGGGTTTTCTGGATGGAGCAAAAGAAGGACGCCGCCGGCAAGCGTACCTGGGTGAAGCACCTGATTGACGATGGCTGGTCGCAGTCGCACGCGATGACGCTCGCGGACTTGAATGGCGACGGCCGGCCTGAGTTGATTACCGGCAAGCGTTACTACGCGCACGAGCACGATCCCGGCGCCAACGAGCCGCTGGGCGTCTACTGGTATGAAGC
>DASZAA010000400.1:0-13317 GCA_035945615.1 Terriglobia bacterium | reverse complement strand
ATCGGCGGAAGCTCGCGCGGCGACGGACCGGTAACAGAGTCGCGTGAAGACTCCTGGGACCGCATTTTGCGGGTGAACTTAAAAAGCGTGTTTTTGTGCTGCCGTTACGCCATCCCGGAAATGATTCGCGGCGGCGGCGGGACGGTGATCAATATGTCTTCCGTTCTCGCGCTGGTTGGAACTCCAAAATACTTTAAGTCACATGCGTACGCGGCGAGCAAAGGCGCCATTATCAGTCTCACGCGGGCCATGGCCTCGTATTACGCTGCGCAGAATGTGCGGGTGAATGCGGTTTGCCCCGGCTTGATTGATACGCCGCTGGCTGAAAAATCCAAGCGGGACGGCGAAGTGATGCGTTACGTCCGGGAAAAGCAGCGCCTGGTGAACGGGCTGGGCAGCGCGACGGACGTCGCCTCAGCAGTATTGTTTCTTGCTTCAGACCAGTCTCGCCTCATCACCGGAGTCGCTCTGCCGCTTGATGCGGGCTGGTCCGCCGGCTCCTGAGCGCGGCCGAAGTTAAAACCTACCGATATGACTAATTCAACTCAAACACCCGCCGGGCACATTCAGACGGTTCTCGGCCCCGTCGCGCCTTCCGAACTTGGCGTTACGTATAGTCACGAGCACCTCATCATCCGCGGCGGGCTTGGTTTGGTTCGTGAACCGGGATTCAGGCTCCCGAGCGTGGAAAAGATGCTGGCGGAACTTGAATTTTTTAAGTCGGCGGGCGGGCGCGCGCTGGTTGACATGATGCCGCTCGACACAGGCCGCCAGCCTGCTGATTTAGTCGCCATCAGCCGTCAGGCCGGAGTGCACGTGATTGCCGCGACCGGTTTCCATAAGGAAATGTATTATGACGAGGAACACTGGATTCACACTTATAGCGCCCACCAAATCGCGGGACTCCTCATCCAGGAATTGACAGAGGGGATGGACCGCCGCAGTTACAATGGCCCCATCGTTGACCGGCTGGCCGCCCGGGCCGGGGTGATGAAGCTCGCCACCGAGTATAATTTCGCCACGCCAACCCAGCGCAAGTTGATCGAGGCTCTCGGCGAAGCACACCGGGCCACTGGCATCCCTGTGAGCACCCATACCGAGCAAGGGACGCTGGCTCTTGAGCAGGTGCAGTGGCTGAACGCCGAGGGAGTTCCGCCTTCCGCCATCCTCATTGGGCACCTCGACCGGCTGCCGGACCCAGGCTATCACAAGGAAGTAACCAGCACAGGGGCCTATGTTATCTATGACGGTCCCTCGCGGGCAAAATACGGACCTGATAGCCGGGTGATCGAATTGATCCGGTACATGATTGATGCCGGCTCCGGCAAACAGCTCCTGCTCGGAACGGATATGGCGAGAGCGTCCTATCTGCGGGCATACGGCGGCGGCCCAGGGCTTGATTATACGCTCACGTGCTTTCTGCCCCGCTTGATTCGCGAAGGCGTGCCCAAAGCAGCGGCGGATGACATTATGATTCACAATCCCGCGCGGGCTTTTGCCCGGCGGACAATTCCTGAAGGAGCTTGAAGGGGGGCTTATGGTGAATAGTTTTCTCCCGCTTTTGCCGACGAGCGTAGTCGGCTCTTACGCGAGGCCCGCGTGGGTGTGGACGGCCCTTGAGGCCGCGCGGCGCGGCGAACTCGGCTCGGCTGATTTGGAAGAAGTGCAAAATGACGCAGTGGATATGGCCATTCACGATCAGGAAGAGGCCGGCGTGGATGTGGTTTCAGACGGCGAGATGAAGCGGTCAGGATTTTTCACTGCTGAATTCTACAGACATCTCACGGGCCTGCGGCCGCTCGAACCGGATCGCCGCAAAGGCGCCGCAGGGCACGATCAACAGCATCGCTTCGAAGTGCTGGAGCCGGTCACCGCTCCGCATGGGCTGGGCGTGGTGGCTGAATTCGAATACGCCCGCACTCGCACGAAGCGCCCGCTTCGAGTTACCGTCCCCGGCCCGTTCACTCTTTCGGGGCGTATGATGACTGGCTCTGTATACCCCAACCGGCGGGACGCCGCATGGGCGTTGGTCCCAATTCTTAATGCCGAGCTCAAGGCTTTGGCCGCAGCGGGAGCAAAACTCATTCAGATTGATGAACCCTCTCCGGCAATTCATCCGGAGTGCAAAGCGGAATTCGCGGAACTATTTAATGCCGCGGTGGAAGGCGTTGAGGCTCAATTGGCAGCCCATCTGTGCTTCGGCAATTATGCGGGGCGGCCGCTGGGAAAGCGGTCCTATGCGGCGGTGCTCGATCAGATGATGCAGTATAAGGTGGCGCAACTGGTGCTCGAGTTTGCCAACCGCGAGCTTGCGGAACTGCCGCTACTCAAAGAAATCAGCGCATCGCGTGACGTAGCCGTGGGCCTTGTGGATGTAAAAAGCTACTACATTGAAACTCCCGAAGACGTGGCCCAAAGGATTCAAAAAGTGTTGCAATATGTGCCGGCAGAGAGATTGACGGTTGTGCCCGACTGCGGATTCAGCCAGACTGCGCGCTGGGCTGCGCGGCAGAAATTGCGAGCCATGGTCGAAGGGACTAGGAAAGTCCGGACGATGTTGCAAGCCCCCATTGAAGTAGGAAATGAAGAGAGATGTTCCTGACGCACTGGGGATGTTGTTCGCCCAGAAACCCAAACTGGAGAAAGCCGCTCATGAAAGCCTTCTTTACCCAATTCCTGTTCCGCATCCTCGCGGGAGCATTCATCGTGCTTGCGGTCTTAGCGCCCGCTCGCGCGGGGGCTGCGCAGATCGCGCGCACTCCGCCGATGGGATGGAACACTTGGTATGCCTTTGGCTGTAAGACCAGTGATGCCATTGTGCGTGCTCAGGCGCAAACCCTTATAAGCGATGGATTAAAAGCTGCTGGGTATCAATACATCAATCTCGACGATTGTTGGCAGGGCAGCAGAGATGGTAGCGGAAACATTCATCCGAACAGCAATTTTCCTGACATGAAGGCATTGGCTACCTATGTTCACGCCAAGGGTCTGAAATTTGGTATCTATTCATCACCGGGCCCTAAAACGTGTGGGGGATTCGAAGGCAGCTACGGGCATGAACGGCAGGATGCCGAAACCTACGCTCGTTGGGGCGTAGATTTTCTGAAGTACGACTGGTGCAGCGCAGCAAAGGTCTACACGCCTGACCAAATGCAATTTGCTTACCGGAAGATGGGGGTTGCACTACGCGAAACACACCGGCCTATCGTATATAGCCTCTGCCAGTATGGCCTCGAGCAGGTTTGGACGTGGGGCGCCTCGGTAGGAGGAAATTTGTGGCGGACCACGATGGACGTCAGCAATCGGATTGATTTTCAGGAGTACGCGCGCATGGCTTTTGTGGGATTCGGTCAGGCCGGCCTGGAGCACTTCGCGGGTCCCGGACGCTGGAATGATCCCGATATGCTTCAGATTGGCAACCGCGGGTTGAACGAGGATGAAGACAAGACGCAAATGAGCTTGTGGTGTTTGATGGCCGCGCCGCTGATAATCAGCAGCGATCTCACAAAGCTCACGCCGGCGCAACTCGCAATTCTGACCAATCGTGAAGTCATCTCAGTGGACCAGGACCGGGCTGGAATCCAAGGCAGCCGCATCAGTCAGGAAGGTCCGGCTGAAGTCTGGATGAAACCTTTGGCAGATGGGGCCAAGGCAGTGGGGCTATTTAATCTTGGCGAAGGCCCGATGACCGTCAAGGCTGATTTTGGAAAGCTAGGGATCAAAGGAGCAGTAGATGTCAGGGATCTTTGGGCCCAGAAGGACCTTGGCAGGCGTGAGGGAAGTTTTTCCGCCGTTGTGCCTCGGCACGGCGTCGTGCTTGTGCTCATCCGCGCGTTATAAAAACTCGTGTGTAAATCATATTATTTATTCCGTGCATTGTTCGGAAGGACGCGAAGGCTGCCCAGCGCAGCGTGCGGCGCCGCGATACAGACGTTAGCAGGTTGTTGAAAAACTCGTTCGCGCTGTCATTCTGAGCGCAGCGAAGAATCTGCTTCTGCGTGAAATCATTAACTTCCGAGATTCTTCGTCGCCTCTGGCTCCTCAGAATGACACGTTTACGGAGTTTTTCAACAAACTGTTAGGAAAGGCATCGAGGTTATGCAGGTAAACTTTTGTAATCTCAGGGAACTGCGCCCGGTTACGGAACAACCCGAATCGTGCGCAAAAACAATTTGGCGCGCTGTTCGCGCTGGGTCCGTAGGGCTGCAAAGCGTTTAGCCTGTTCTGCCGCCCGCTTATCCTTCGTTCTTTGGTAGAGAACCGTCAGGTTCAGATTGGCGAGATAATTCGTTGGGTCAATTTTCAGCGCGCGCAGCAGGGACTCCTCTGCGTGGCCGTATTTCTTTTGGTTCAGGTAGACGCCGCCGAGCGCCGCGTAAGCGTCGGCATATTCCGGGTCATCCCGGGTCGCTGTAGTGAGATACTGGGCGGCGTCGGGCAAATTGTCGTCGTCATAGGCAATCCTTCCGAGAAAGTAATTCGCTCCCGCTGCCGTGGCTTTGACGCGGGCAACTTTCAGAAGCTCGTTGCGGGAGACCTCAAGATCATGGCTGTAATAGTAGGCTGCGCCGAGCGAAAGCGGTCCGCGCGGATCGGACGGCCGTAGCGCGCAATATTTCTTGAAGTAGGGAATCGCCTCGCGCGGGTCGTCGCGCTGGCTTGCGACCGCTCCGAAAGCATAGTTGTAATAGGCGTTATCAGGGTCCAGGTTCACCGCCTTCTTCAGCGAAACGTAAGCCTCCTGATGGAGGTCCATTTCTATGCAAACGATCCCGAAGAAAAAATGGACTGCTGCATTTTCGGGCTCGAGGTCTCGCGCGTGAGCAAGATATCCCAGCGCGCCGCGGTAATCGTGCTGCACGTTAGCGATGCGAGCCAGGTCAATGAGCGGAACCGCTTGATTCGGTTCCTTCTCGGCTACGGATTCGAACGTTTGCCGCGCCTGCTTCAGTTGACCTGCCTGCTCCTGAAGTTGAGCGAGCTTGTAGAGCGTGCTCTCTGAGGCGAGGTTGCGCCGGACGACCGTGGCGAGAAGTTGCAGGGCGAGAGGATTATGAGATTTCAGATACGGCAGGATGGAGATAACGTCATCTTCTTTAAGTTCGGCGCTTGCAGCCAGACGGCTCGCGGCGCTGCTCGCTTCGCTCAAATGCCCGGCCCCGGCAAGGTCCGCACAAAGAACGGCCAGCGCCTGCGGCTTTTGTTGATCCGCAGCGGACAATTTGCGCAAGTGGCCAAGTGAACCCTGATAATCGCCCTTCCGCATTTCCAGAACGGCGGCCTGATAGTTTGCTTCTGCATTCGCAGGATCATATCGGAGCAGCTTCAAATACGTTGCGAGCGCCAGAGACGCCGCATCAGGGACTTTGGGGATTTCCGATTGGTAGAGATGGCCTAAGTTCAAGCAGGCCCCGGCATAGCGCGGGTCCAGCGCAATCGCCTGGCGGAAGTGTTCCTCAGCCACCTGGAGGTTGTTCTCCTGCGCGTCGACCACGCCGAGAAAATTATAGATTGCCGCTTCGTGCGGGAAGCTCTTCAAACCCTGAACAAGTTCAGCGCGCGCGCCTTCGAGGTTCCCCTGCCCAATGAGTTGCTGCGCACGCTTGAGGATGGAGTCTTGTGACTGTGCTTGCTGGCCTTGTGATACGGCAGACTGGGCGCCGATCGTTCTGGCACGGATGGCGGGTGCCTGCACTGCCGCCAAAAGCGCCGGAAACAGGATAATCATCACATTCTTCTTGCGGGTTAACCAACCGGGAGATGGGATGCGAGCGGCTTTGGGTCTCACGAAGTGCAAGTTTAACGCTGCTCCCACACCGTGGCAATAAACGACCGTGCCGGATCAACGGGGCTATAAACATTCACGGCTCATCATCAGCCATCAAAAGCGCAGCGATAAGGGAGACACATGGGTGAGCATTTTTCGCTTGGGATGGGCGTAATTTTACTTAGCGGGTTATTCAATGGCGCCTTCCCGCTTCCTATGAAGTCCATCCGCGGATGGAAATGGGAAAATACGTGGCTCCTCTTTTCGGTTCTCGCAGTTTTGTTGCTACCCTGGGCACTCGCCTTTCTTTTTGTTCCCCACTTAACTCAAGTTTACAGAAACGCGCCCGCCCTCAGCGTCGAATTCCCCGCTCTTTTTGGATTCTTGTGGGGAATCGCCCAAGTCACTTTTGGGCTTGGCATTGAGGCCGTGGGGATGGCCGTCTCAATAGCCGTTGTTTCGGGCCTGGGATCTCTTTTCGGCTCGCTGGTCCCGCTGCTAGTACTGAATCCGGGGGATTTGTTTCATCCTCGGGGGATTTTTCTTCTGATCGCTCTTCCCGTGCTCATGGTGGGCCTATTTCTGTACGGAAAGGCGGGCCGCCTTCGGGAACACGACTTGCTCGCCTCGGACTCCCCCATCGCTAAAACCGCGCGCAATTTTGCAAGCGGGCTCGCGATTTGTATTTTTACGGGGATTTTCACCTCGAATTTCAATCTCGGCTTCGCCTTCAGCAATAATCTTCAGAGGACGGCAATAGCTCTGGGCGCGACACCTGCAAGCGCAACTTATGCCGTGTGGGCGCTCGTATTCGGCGCGGGTTTTTTTCCCAATCTCATTTATTGCGCTTATCTGCTGTCGCGCAACCACACGTGGCATCTATTTAGGGGGCGGACCTCAGCCGCCAACTTCGGGCTGGCGCTAGTGATGGCTGGACTGTGGGGAACGGGGGTTTTTTGCTACGGCGTCGGCGCGACTCTAGCCGGGCCGTACGGCACATCAATCGGATTCACCCTGTTCATGGCTTCGAGCATCCTGGCGTCAAATATACTCGGAATTTGGAGCGGGGAGTGGAAAGCCACAACGCCGCTCACTCGCAGGATTCTTATCGCTGGACTGATTGTAATATTAATCTCGGTCGTCATATTAAACCTGCCAGGTTTTTTCTAGTGTTGCGTTGCCGAAATAGATGAAACATGAATTCGCCTTCTGGAGGTTGCGATAAGCCCAGAGACTTTTACTGGCGCTCGCAAGGCTATGGGAGTCGTTTAGTCCCAAATAACCATGGCCGGGATCAAGCGCGTGAATCCCGGACGAAATTCACTAAGTGGTTGTTCTTCGACTTTGGTATAGTGGTCCGCTGCCGAGGGAATGTTGATCTGTAGTTGGATCGGGGTAACGAGCGTAATATCAGAGGGCCTCATCCCCGATTTTGCTGCGGGCCGACAGTTTGCTTCAAGATGCTTTTCAACAGGAGAGATTAATGGATAATTGGACGCGAAGAGGATTTCTCGGATCGCTTTCTGGAGCAGCGGCCGCAACAGCGTTTGGCGCTCAGCCGGGCGGCGATTTGCCTCCTCTTGAAACGCCGGCAAGGGGTGGAAAAATCAAAATCACAGATCTTAAATGCGCGGTCATTGGCCGCAATCCAACAGTTCGAATCGTCACTGATCAAGGTATTTCCGGCTACGGCCAAGCGGAGTCTGCCAAGCCGTACCTGAAGCCGATGGTGCTGTTCTACAAGCGCTATCTCATCGGCGAAGACCCGACGGACGTGGCGCGAATCATGCTGAAGATCCGCCGGATGGGCGCGTTCAAGCCCTGGGGCGCGGCGGTGAGCGCCATTGAAATTGCGTTATGGGATATCTCCGGGCAGGCGGCCGGATTGCCGGTCTATAAGCTGCTGGGCGGCAAGATTCGCGACCGCGTTCGGCCTTACGGAAACACGGAAAATAATGCGCCTGGAATGAGACCCCGCATGCCGCAGGATTACGCCGAACTCGTGGCGAGGGTAAAGGAGGCTAAAGAAGGCTACACGCTGATCAAGATGCCCGTCGGTTTTCACAATGACGCGATGCTGACGGCCGTTCCTGATTCTTGGTACGGCAGGCAGTGGAGGGAGCCGGTGCCGTACATGGATCGTGGGTTGCTAACGGAACAAGGCATTGACCATGTCATCGCCTGCGTCGAAGCCGCGAAGAAGGCGCTGGGTAAAGACGTGGGGCTGGCGTGTGACTGCGGACCGGGCTGGGTAGTGAAAGATGCCATTAGGTTTGCCCGCGCCGTGGAACCGCTCCACATCACGTGGCTCGAAGACCTGATTACAGGAGATTACACGCCTTATCCGAACGCCCAGGTGTTCAAGCAGGTCACCGACAGCACGTCAACACCGATTCACACCGGAGAGGAAATCTATTTGCGTGAGAATTTCAAGGACCTCATCCAAACTCAGGCCGTTAATGTAATTGGCCCCGACCCGGAAGATGTCGGCGGAATAGCGGAGCTGAAGTGGATTGCGGAGTACGCGGATTTGCACGGCATTCTGGTGGCCCCGCATGGAATTTTCGACGGGCTGTTCGGCGTGGCTGCTCAAGTGCACATGGGGGCGACGCTGCCGCAAAACTATATCGGTTTTGAATATGCGAAAGGCCAACCGGAATGGTGGTACGACATTGTCGAGGGCCTGCCAGACCCGATCGTCAAAAACGGATTCATCGACGTTTGGGACAAGCCGGGCCTTGGCGTCACCTTCAACGTCCAGGCGGCCAAAGCGCACCTGTCAGAAGAGGATCGCGATTTCTTCGATTAAGGGGTCATATCAATTTTTTGTAGCGGCGGGCAAAGGTCGTCTGAGGCCGTCGGATTTTCAAAAGCAATAACCAGCGGCGAGACGCCGCCCCTACGGTGAAAACTACTTTGCTTTGACATATCTTCCCACTGGAGGATTCATGGATCATTTGACTCGCAGAGGATTTATGGGATCACTTTCTGGAGTAGGGGCCGCAACCGCGTTCGGCGCTCAGCCCGACGGCGGCCTATTGCCCCTTGAAACCGAGATGAAAAATGGATCGGCCAAGATCAAAATCACGGACCTCAAATGCGCGGTCATCGGCCGCAATCCAACGGTTCGAATCGTCACGGATCAAGGTATTTCCGGCTACGGCCAAGCGGAGTCTGCCAAGCCGTATCTGAAGCCGATGGTGCTGTTCTACAAGCGCTATCTCATCGGCGAAGACCCGACGGACGTGGCGCGAATCATGCTGAAGATTCGCCGGATGGGCGCGTTCAAGCCCTGGGGCGCGGCGGTGAGCGCCATTGAAATTGCTCTCTGGGATATCGCAGGACAAGCGGCCGGATTGCCGGTGTATAAACTGCTGGGCGGCAAGATCAGGGATCGCGTGCGGTGCTACGGAAATTCCATCAATAACGCGCATAGGGTCGCCCGCACGCCGCAGGATTATGCCGAAATCGCGGCGAGCGTGAAAGAGGCTAAAGAGGGCTACACGCTCATCAAGCAGCCCATCGGCTTCCACAATCCTGCCGTCATGACCGCCTTCCCGGACGAGTGGTATGACGAGCCGCGGCAAGGGCCGGCGCACATGGACCACGGACTCATGACGGAACGCGGTTTCGATTACATGGTCACGTGCGTCGAAGCCATAAAGAAGGTTCTTGGCGACCAGGTCGGGCTGGCGCTCGACTGTGGGCCGGGCTGGGTGGTGAAGGATGCGATCAGGTTTGCGCGCGCCCTGGAGCCGCTGCACATTACATGGCTCGAAGACCTGATCACAGGAGATTACGCGCCTTACCCGAACGCCCAGGTTTTCAAGCAAGTCACCGACAGCACGTCGACCCCGATTCACACCGGAGAGGAGATCTACCTTCGGGAGAATTTCAAGGACCTCATCGAAACCCAGGCGGTCAATGTGATCGGCCCCGACCCGGAAGATGTAGGCGGGATGGCGGAGCTGAAGTGGATTGCGGAATACGCCGATTTGCACGGCATTTTGGTGGCTCCGCACGGAATTTTTGACGGGCTGTTTGGAGTCGCCGCGGAAGTGCAGATGGGGGCGACGCTGCCGCAGAACTATATTGCCTTCGAATATCCTGTGGGCCAGCCAGAGTGGTGGTACGACATTGTCGAGGGCTTGCCGGACCCCATCGTCAAAAATGGCTTTATCGACGTTTGGGATAAGCCGGGTCTCGGCGTGACTTTTAACATCCAGAAAGCCAAAGCGCGCCTATCCGAGGAGGATCGCGATTTCTTTGACTAGACGCGGTGCTCGCTCAGCTCTATCGCCGGAGACCCTGCTTCATTCTCACCCACCACGTTGACGTAACGCGGCAATAATTTCGGCGGCCGGGGAAAACCGCAAGATTGAGCCTACGGAGGTGGACAGGATCGGCAACCACGTCCACCTCGGTGATCTTTCCTGCCTTGACTGTGGAGGAGATTATTATCCGCAGCCACCCATGAGGAGGCCACTACGATCCCCACGGATCCATTGACGAGCGCGGGGCGAGCGAATCGGGCAAGGCCAGTGTTCCTCAGTGTTTCCTGTGACAAAAGATTGCGTAGTAGAACGAATTTCAATGCAGAAGCGCCAGGTTTCAAAGCAGAATCAGAATCACAATGGAGAAATCGCCTGATGCGCACCAAAAGTATCTGGAAAAACTGTGGATTAGCGTCTTTGCAGGCATGGTGGCCGCCGCGCCGCGCTTGCTGGCACAGGCTCCGGGCAAAGTTCGGGTGGACTGGGGACAGGTGCAGGAGGTTTCGAAAACGACTCCGACCTTACAGGTGGTGGTAAATCCGCCGCTGCGACGAGGGTCGAAGGTCCACGACCAGGTTTTTCAGGAGTTGAAGGAACTGGGAGCAGACTATGTCCGCTACGTTCCATGGCTGCCCTACCCGAGGCTGGCTGTGGCCGAGCTCGAGCCGCCCGAAAACGGAATAACCTCGTGGGATTTTTCACTGATTGATCCCATGATGGAAGACTTTATGAATGCCACGACGGGCCATTCCGGGGTTATCAATTTCAGCACGATTCCACAATGGATGTTTAAGACTCCGAAGCCGGTGGCTTACCCTTCCGATCCCGACCAGGTTGACTGGCAATACGAGCAAGGCGCCGAGCTGCGCGACCCCAGCATGAAGGAAGTGGCGGATTATTACGGCCGGCTGGTGAGTTGGTACACGCAGGGCGGTTTCACGGACGAATACGGCAAGCGGCACGAGTCGGGACATCATTACAACATCCAGTATTGGGAAGTCCTGAACGAGATCAATGGTGAGCATCACATGACGGCGGAATTCTATACTCGTCTTTACGATGCTATCGTGACCGCAATTCACAAGGTGGATCCTACTATAAAGTTTGTGGGAATGGGTTATGGCGGGACGAATGCTGATTTCTTTGAGTACTTCCTGGACCATCACCATCACAAGCCGGGTGTCCCGATTAACATGATTTCTTACCATTTCTATGCTAGTCCAACGCCACGCCAGGATCTGAATGATTGGCAATATACCTTCTTTGATCAGGCCGATCATTTTCTGGACGTGGTTAGCTACATTCAGACCATGCGCCAGCGGCTTTCCCCAGAGACCCAGACCGACACGGACGAACTGGGGTGCATCCTGCCTTACAACACGGCGGACCACCTGGTCCGGCCGATTCCGGACCGTTATTGGAATCTGTGCGGCGCCATGTACGCATATCTTTACGTCCAACTGGCGCATCAGGGCATTGAAGTAGCCGGGGAATCACAGATGGTCGGCTATCCCACGCAGTTCCCCAGCGTCTCGATGGTGGATTGGCGCACGGGGCAGCCCAATGCGCGCTTCTGGGTGCTGAAGCTGCTGCATGACAACTTCGGTCCGGGCGACAAGCTGGTGAAAACCGAGGGCGGTACGGAGGATGTCTATGCACAGGGCTTCGTGACTAAGGACGGGCGGCGCAAACTGCTGCTGATCAACAAGCGCGACTGGCCGGCGGATATTTCACTGGCGGGAGCCGCCGGGTCCGAGGAACAATATGTTGACCAAGAGACGGGGGAGCAGGGCGTTGGAACCACGCGCCTGGTCCGGGACGAAGCAAGCCTCGGAGCCTTTGAGGTCAGCGTAGTCACCCTGCATTAAGTCGAAGCAAGAACCGGGAGTGAACCGAAAGATCCCGGAGCCTTTACAAGGGCTACGAGTTCACGAGATATCGAACAGCATCATCACGAGCTGAGGCACGATGCACATCACCGAAATCAACGTTCATGTCATCCCGATGAGCGCCTCATGGCTGAGCGATAGTGTCATCGCCAACCCGATGTCCGTCTATCCTGAGTATAAGCAGAAGCGTTCGAGCTGGTTTGGAGCGATGACCTCAGCCATCATTGAGATTGTCACCAGCGAAGGCCTGCGGGGCCTGGGAACGATGGGAGGCGGCAAAGGGAAACTGGCGTTAGCGATTATTGAAGATCATTTTAAGAGCCTTCTGGTTGGGAAAAACCCTTTCGATATCGAACGCCTCTGGGAGCAGCTGTTCCGCGCCTCCCAATTTTATGGCCGCAAGGGCGCTGTAATCGAGGTGATTAGCGCGATTGACCTGGCGCTTTGGGATCTCGTGGGAAAAGCCGTCGGCGCACCTGTCTATCAGTTGGTGGGAGGCAGAACAAAAGACAAAATTCCCGTATATGTCACGGGCAATTTGACAGAAAGGCATTTGAAAGAAGGCTTCCGCCACGTCAAGCTTGCAGTCCCGTATGGCCCGGCAGATGGCAAAGCGGGTCTGAAAAAAAACGTTGAATTGGTTGCCAAAACCCGCGAGCTGATCGGACCCGAGGGAGACATCATGCTCGACTGTTACATGGCTTTGGATGTTCCATACACCATCGCCTTGGCCAAGGCCGTTGCCGACTTCAAGGTTCTCTGGATGGAAGAGCCGGTGCCTCCGGACCAGATCGATTCCTATCGCCAGATTAAAGATGCGGTCCGGGAGATCATGATCGCGGGTGGCGAACACGAATACACCCGCTACGGGTTCCGGGATCTGATCGAAAAAAAGGCCGTGGACATCCTGCAGCCCGATATCTACCGGGCGGGGGGGCTTTCAGAGCTCAAAAAGATTGCCGCCATGGCGAGCGCCTACAACTTGCCGGTGATTCCTCATGGAGTAGGCGCCGCGTCTTATCACTTTGTGATGTCCACCCATAACTCGCCGCGAGCTGAATTTGTGGACATCTTTGCCCAGGGCGGCAAACCTCTTCTCAAGGGCGAGCCTCAGCCGCAAAATGGTTTCGTTGATTTAGGCGAGTCTCCCGGATTTGGATATGAACTGGATGAGGATGTGCTC
Source organism: Terriglobia bacterium (assembly GCA_035945615.1). Lineage (GTDB taxonomy): Bacteria > Acidobacteriota > Terriglobia > UBA7540 > UBA7540 > RH2-MAG17b. Next base: position 204 of record DASZAA010000400.1, on the reverse strand, counting down.
TCCGGCAAGTCTCCAGCGACGCTGATCTGGTAAATCCGCCGCCCATTGAGAAGGGCGTCAAGACCGCGGGTGGCGCATCTATGAAAGGGGCGGCGTGAGTCAAGAGTTTTTTGTAAGCCTTTTCTCTGGTGTCGCGGCGCGAGCGAGGCCTGCCGAGCCGAGCGAGTGCAGCGACACCCCTCCCTGTGGGCCGCATGGCCCTTG
>DASZAA010000399.1:0-9593 GCA_035945615.1 Terriglobia bacterium | reverse complement strand
CTGCCGGTCTTTACTATTAAAAATCCGGCGGCCAGAGGCCGCCGCTACAGCCAATGACCGTCGCTGACTTATGGCGCTCTGTATAAAACTCTGCGGCTTTTGTTGTAGCGACTAGACTCCCATGCAAGTGCAGAAGCCTCTCCTGATCTTTGATGGTGATTGCGGCTTCTGCCGCTTCTACGTGGAGTATTGGCGGCAGCTAACCGGAGACCGCGTGGACTACGCTCCCTTTCAGGCAGCCGCCCAAAATTTTCCGGAGATTCCTCTCGACAATTTCAAGCGATCGGTGCAGCTCATTGAGCCGCCCGAGGCGATCTCGAGCGCCGCCGAAGCTGTGTTCCGCCTGGTTGCGCTCGTGCCCGGCTATGGCTGGCTGCTGTGGTTATACAAACACGCGCCGGGCTTTGCCACGCTCAGCGAGGCGGCGTATCGCATCGTCGCTGGCCACCGGTCATTTTTTGATAAGTTCCGGCGGCTCTTCTGGGGCCGCGCGCTGGACCCTCCCACTCATTTCCTAACTCGCGCCGTATTTTTGAGCCTTCTCGGGATGGTCTACCTTGCCGCATTCGCTTCGCTCTGGCCGCAGATCGGCGGATTGATCGGCGCGCACGGCATTCTACCCGCGCAAACTTACCTTGCCGCTATCGCGCACACCCTTGGGCCGGAACGCTATCATCTCATTCCCACGCTGGCCTGGTTGAGCGCGAGCGACGGCTTTCTCAAATTTCTGGCAGGTGGAGGAACCGTCCTCTCCCTTTTGCTGATTTTCGACGTCGCGCCTGGACCGGTGCTGCTTATTCTCTGGCTATTTTATTTGTCACTGGTAAGTGTTGGTCAGGACTTCATGTCGTTTCAGTGGGATATCCTGTTGCTCGAAGCGGGATTCCTGGCGATTTTTTTCGCGCCGTGGAAGCAATTCGGCATTGGCTGGATGCGGCGTGGTTCCGCAAAAGCCAGGCGCCCTCCCTCGAAAACAATCGTATGGCTGTTGCGCTGGTTGCTATTCCGTCTCGTATTTCTCTCTGGATGCGTTAAGCTGCTGAGCCACGACTCCACTTGGCGCAATCTCACCGCGCTTGATTATCACTATGAGACGCAGCCGCTCCCGACGCCGGTAGCTTGGTATGCGTTTCAACTGCCCGGATGGTTTCAGAAAGCTTCTACCGCTGGAGTATTCTTCTTTGAACTCGCCGTGCCGTTTTTGATCTTCTTCCCGCGCCGGCTGAGGCTGCTCGGCTGCGCGCTGCTGATATTCTTCCAGTTGCTCATCGCCATCACCGGGAATTACGCGTACTTCAATCTTCTAGCCATCGCGCTTTGCCTGCTCCTTCTCGATGATCAATTCCTGCGCCGCGTGTTGCCGCGTGCGATCACGAGCCGCGTGTCGTTTCCCCGCTTGTTGCTTTCAACCGTCCGGCTGGGAAGTTCCACCGCTCGCAAAGTTTGCCTTGCGGTGCTGGCCGTAGTCATTCTCTTGGGCAGCGTGGTGCTATTCGCGGCCACCCTCTTTGGCAGCCGCTCTGTGCCGAGATCGGCGCTCCGCGCCACAGCAGAATGGCTTGAGCCTTTTCACATCGTAAACAGCTATGGACTCTTTGCCGTAATGACCACAGAGCGGAACGAAATCATCATCGAGGGAAGCAATGACGGCGTTCACTGGCAGGATTACGAATTCAAATACAAGCCCGGTGATTTAAACAAGGCCCCGCGTTGGGTCGCTCCCTATCAGCCGCGCCTCGACTGGCAGATGTGGTTTGCCGCGCTGAGTAATTACCGCAGCACGCCGTGGTTTGTGAATCTCATGATTCGCCTGCTGCAAGGCTCGCCGCAGGTGCTTGGCTTGCTTGGGCGCAATCCTTTTCCTGCCGCGCCGCCACGATACGTCCGGGCCGTCGCCTACGATTACACTTTCGCCAGTTTTGCAGAGAAACGCGCCACGGGAAATTGTTGGCAGAGGAAGGAGGAAGGGCTTTACTTTCCGGTTGCCGGTTTCCGAAGCCGATGAATTTTGGATTCGGCGTTGCGGCTCGTAACACCGCCCCGGCGGAATTTGTCTTTTAACACTTTGTCGAAAAAACGGAATCTGTCATGCTGAGCGCAGCGAAGCATCTGCTGTTTCTCATTGAAAACAAACAAAAGCAGGTTCTTCGCTGCGCTCAGAATGACATTGGACAACGGCTTTTCAACAGCCGGCTGAACTGCAGGCACGATGCCGACGCTGCAAGCCGCAAGGCATCTTAGGCGCGCCAGCAGATAAGCTTCAGTTCCGTCATCTCTTCGACGGCATAGCGCGGACCCTCGCGGCCGATGCCGCTGCTCTTCGCGCCGCCGTAAGGCATGTGATCGACGCGATAGGCCGGCACGTCGTTCACCATGACGCCGCCGAACTGCAGCTCGCGTGCGGCGCGAAACGCGCGGCCAATATCTTGCGTGCAGACGCCCACCTGCAAGCCGTAGGGGCCGGAGTTAATTTCCGCGATGGCATCGTCGAGGTTGCGATATCGGTGCAAAACCACAACTGGGCCGAAAACTTCCTTGGAGCAAACATCGACGTGCGGCGGAGCGTCGTCCAGAATGGCCGGCTCGATGGTCGCGTGGCGGCGGGCGCCGCCCGTGAGAAGCCGCGCGCCTTCCTTCACCGCAGCGTCGATCCACGACTTCACCCGCTCAGCCTGCTCTACGTTAATCAGCGACGATACTTCGGTGCTGTCTTCAAGGGGAGGGCCAACCTTCAGCGCGCGCGTCTTTCCAACAAACATCTGGGTGAATTTTGACGCCACTTGCTCGTGCAAATAGACGTTCTGAACGGAAATGCACACTTGGCCCGAATGCGAGAAGCCTCCGGTGACGCACCGGGGAACAATGGTGTCAAGATCGGCGTCCGGCTCAACGATCACCGCCGAATTGTTGCCCAATTCAAGCGAAACCCGCCGCAATCCGGCCTTCGCGCGGATTCGCTTGCCCACCGCAACGCTTCCGGTGAACGTGATCATGGCCACGCGCTCATCTGAAACGAGGCGTTCCCCAACCGTTTCGCCGGCGCCCGTCACCACGTTATACGCGCCCGCCGGCGCTCCAGCTTCCTGGATAAGGCGCGCCAATCGCAGGGCCGAAAGCGGCGTATTTTCGGAGGGCTTGTGGATGACGCTATTCCCGGCGGCGAAAGCTGGGCCAACCTTATGCAGCGCGAGGTTCAGCGGAAAATTAAAGGGCGTGATGGCCACGATGACGCCGAGCGGCTCGCGCACCGTCATAGCCATGCGGCCTTTGCCCGCGGGCGCGGCATCGAGCGGGATAGTTTCGCCGTGCAAACTGCGCGCGGCGTCCGCGGAGGCAAGCAGGGTCTGTTGACTGCGTTCAGCCTCAGCGCGCGCCTCACGGATAGGTTTGCCCGACTCGCCCGAAATCAGGCGTGCAAATTCTTCCACATCGCGGGCAAGCAACTGCCGCATTCTTTCCAGAAGTTCCGCCCGCTCGTAGAGCGTCAGAGCGGCCATCGCCCGCGCCCCTGCTTGGGCCGCCGTAATAGCCTGATCCACAATGACATCATCCGCCTCGTAAACCTCGCCGACGGGCGTGCCATCGTAGGGAAGCCTGATAGTTTGCGTGGAACTTGTTCGCACAGGCTCGCCGCCAATCCACATGGGCGATGCCTGCTTTTCTGCCTTTTCTACGGAAACGGGAGACATGTGGGTTCCTTCTGGCGCAACACAGCCTGGGGGGAATGTTAATTGAGCTTCAACGAAAGTTTTTTACCGTTCAGTGTGTACTCGAGGTAGTGCGACGCCTTTTTGCTGTCTTTGGAAAGCCGGAAGTAAATGTACCCGGCAACGGGAGCAGAAGTGTCTATCTGCGGAAGCCCCTTCTCGCCCAGTTCGAGTTGCATGACGTCACGATCACGCGACGTCGAAGCCGAAGGCATCGACGGATCGGCCCCCCCCACGCCAACCCCCACGCCAACTCCATAATCGACGCCGTGTACGCGCTGTCCGGTGATCGGGTCAATGCCCGATTCGTACCCCACGTGCATGACCGGCGAAACCTGAACCCCGGTTCCTTGCGCCGCCTTTTGATTTTGGTTTTGAAGCTCAGCCGCCAGTAGGCGCGCGCTCGAAGGCTTTACGGCATGGTCCGTGTTCCCTGCCTGCAAGGCAAAATCATTGAGCGAGACGTCCATCGACTTGCCTTTCGCCGGATACAACGCCACCTCGACCACCAGACAGCAACTGTTCAGATCGGTGCTGAAGCTGCTATGAACCTGCTTCGCCGTGAGAAGACGGGCGCCGATCGCGGCGCCGTTTGCCTGGGCATGAGCCGGATACTCCATCGCCATGCCTCGCGGCACCGTTCCCTGTGGGCCGGTAGCGAGCAGAGGCAACGTTAAGATCGTAAGTACAGCAAGACCTAGAGTGAGTTTCACGGCTTTACCCTCCCATCACCCGGAGCAAGTTTAGCCAAGATCTGAAGTTTCTTCCCGCTGAGCACATAGATGCGCTGGCAGAAATCTGAGTGGCCTGATGCCTTAAAGCACATATTATAAGCGCCCGGGCTTAGCCACACGCTGCCCTTCAGGCTCACCACGCTGCCAGCATAGGCATCGTCAATAAACACTTCCGCCGCCTTCGGTTCAACCTGAAGCTTTACCTGTCCCTTGCCATAACCAGCCCCCAGACTGAATGCGTAGGGCGGGACTCCATAAAAACCAGGATTCCAGAATGGAGAGTAGCCATAATAACCCCAGAATGGATAGCCATAAGCGTAGGAGAGTGGCAGAAAGTCCAGCCCAGAGAAGTAAGAATACCCTGCGCCAACCGTCACCGGACCAAGGTAAAAATGAATCCGGTGGCGCGAATGCAAAGTGACGGAATTTTTACTGCCTTCGGCTTGAGTTGATTTCGACGCCTGCTGATTTTGCGTTGTAGCTTTATAAGACGATGCGCTTTCCTGCCCTGAAAAGCCAAGGGTTGCGGTAAGCAGCACGAGCGGCAGGAGAAATTGAAAACGAGCGTTTCGAGGAACCACAATCGCCGACCCCGAACGGCTAAGACAATCTTGCCGCCCTACCGTGTCGGATGTCAAGCGAAGCGCGAGGGCTGAGGGCTTGACTCAATGATTCCACCAGTGCTTTTTTGGCTTACTACGAATGGGGGCTGGCGCAGACCTTCTCAGGTCTGCGCGAAGTAATGAGTGATTATCGCCAAATTACGGTATCTTGTGTCATGCCTTTGTACCATCGCTCGTTCACCCCGGGCCACCTTCAATTCATTACTACCAGCGCCTACCGGCGCACTCCTCTGTTTCGTGACGAGGGCTTTTGCAGAGAATTTGTGAGCGTGCTTGCGGATTTGCGCGGCACAAAGGGTTTTACCTTGACCGGCTGGGTGCTCATGCCGGATCATTTTCATCTCTTGCTGCGTACCGAGCCTGCCGATGCGGTGCGAACTATTATTAAGCTGCTGAAGCAGCAGACCGCTTTTCGCATTCTGTCGACCTTACGGGACGCCACTGACAACCTCGATCGAGAAGAACTCCTTGAGCGGCTCCGCCTGCCTCCCACGGTCCACGACGAGTCAACATACCGGGTGTGGCAGCGCCGTTTTTACCCGTTTAACATCTACACGGAGCGGAAGCGGTCAGAGAAGCTCAATTATATGCACAACAATCCGGTGAAGCGCGGGCTGGTTGCCCATCCGGGGGAGTGGCCGTGGTCGAGCTGGCGATTCTATTTTTTGGGTGATGCGTCGGTGCTTGCTATGGACCGGCTGGCTTGAATGCCTCCCATCCCGCAGACCTTAGAAGGTCTGCGCCAGCCCCCCAAAAGTCAGCAAAGAGGAGGTTGCGGCAAAGATGACATTAGCGTTGCTCTTCCGCATAGTAGGCTTTCACGTGAACTGCCAGCCCGTCCCCGTTGAGTTCGACGGCATCGAGGACCCGATTACCGTTATCCCGGCGATACAGGACCGCATAGCCACTCGGCGTGGTGAAGAAGTCTTCGAGTTCAAAGTGGAGATTCGGAGCCAACTCCAGACCGGCTTGAAAGTGCTGCCGGAGTTCGCTCAGGCCACGCAGCTTACCGTCGGGCTTTTGCCACCTGCGAACAACCGTATTCGCCTCAAACTCAATGTCGGGAGCATAGTGCGTCATGATCCCATCGAGGTCCCTGGAGTTCCACATCTGAATCCAGTGTTCAGCGAGAGCGCGCAATTCGGAAGCCGTTCGAGCCATTGTTATGGCCTCATCCGTGGCTGGCGCAGACCTTTCTTTTCAGGTCTGCGAGCTCCCAAGGGAACCGCGAGATCGCAGACACTAAGGGTCTGCGCCAGCCCCGGGCTTACGCCAAAGTCGCAAAGCCCATCCGGTGGACGTATCGGAATGTCAGCCGTCGAATTCATACTAACTTAATCGGTGGGACAGCCCAGTAGTGCCTTGACGCGCCGTTGCAGATTCACCGTGACGAAGAAAAATCGGTCAGAAGATCGTAGCCGGCGTACATGAGACATCGCCTAAACCATTTTCAAAAGCCCACGGTCAGGAAAGCACTGACCGTGGCTACCTCTGGTTTCCCACGCGCTCGAACTCTAGCGAGGTGCTGTCGTAATCGCCGCCGAGCGCCAAGTGAAGTCCGTGGTTCATCAGGAACGCGCCACTCACCACGTCCTGCTTTTCGATCAGCTTATTGTCGATTCTCTTAATGCGGTAGAGCGCCGCGGGGTCGAGGCCACGTAGGTAAATGGTGGGAGCGGGCCACAGATATTGCTGGGAATCGAGGAAAGCGAACAGCACCGCCTGCGAGCCGTCGGCAGATACGTATTCATTGGCGGTGAAGTCGCCTTTGCGGGGCAAAAATAGCCGGTAGAGATTGCCTTCCTGCACGGTAGCGCGAATGGTTTTGTAATAGCCGATCATCCGTTCGGCCAGGGCAAAGTCGTCACCAGACCACTTGTTCAAGTTGGCGCCGATGCCGAGCGCGCCCTGCATGGCCACCAGGAAACGGAACTTGAGCGGCGTCGAGCGTCCGTTGAGGTTGGGCACGTCCGTCACCCAATCCGACATGATATGCGGCGTGTAGGCGTAGGTGAATCCATCCTGAATACGAAGCCGGTCGAAAGCCTCGGTGTCGTCTGACGGCCAAACGTCGTCCACTCGCTTCAGGATGCCCAGGTCCACGCGGCCACCGCCGCCCGAGCAGGATTCGATTTCAAGTCCCGGATGTTTGGCGCGCAAGCGGTCCATAATCCAGTATACGTTGCGGACGTACTTCACCCAGATTTCCTTCTGCTCCGCTACCGGAACTTCCGGCCAGCCGGGCTCGGAGAAATTGCGGTTCATATCCCACTTGATGTATTTGATGTTGTTTTCCGAAAGCATTTTGTCGAGCACACCGAAGATGTAATCGCGCACGTCGTCGCGCGCCATGTTAAGCACAAGCTGGTTGCGCGCTTCACTGCGGGGCCGCCCAGGGAAATTCATGACCCAATCGGGATGTTTGCGGTAGAGGTTGCTATCCGGGTTCACCATCTCCGGCTCAAACCAGAGACCGAAATCCATTCCAAGGCTGTTGACATAGTGAATGAGCGGTGTGAGGCCGTGGGGGAATTTCTGCGGATTCACGTACCAGTCGCCGAGTCCGGCGTGGTCGTTGTTGCGTTCACCAAACCAGCCGTCGTCCATCACAAACAGTTCCACCCCGAGCTTGGCGGCCTTGGCGGCCAGCGCCTCCTGCCCGGCTTCGTTTACGTTGAATTCGGTGGCCTCCCATGAGTTGTAGAGCACAGGCCGCAGGCGCGGATGAGGATGGCCGGGTAGAATCTCGCTTAGCTCAAAGCGGTGCATCTGGCGCGACGCGCCGCCGAAGCCGTGATCGCTGAATCCTCCGTAGTATGCAGGAGTCGTCAGGCTTTGACCCGACTTGAGCGGCCAGGAAAAATCAAAATCGTTAAAACCTCCGGTCACGCGCACCTGATGCGCGGGCGGCGTATCCTCCACCACCAGCTTCCAGTTGCCGCTCCACGCAAGCGCGCCAAACCAGACGCGCCCGTGCGCTTCGTCCGCCTCGCCACGATCAATTGCGAACCACGGATTAAGCTCGTGGCTGGTGGCCCCGCGGCGGCTATCGAGCACCTTTTTGCCCGGATTCACCGGCTCCTGGATCACCTGATCCTCGCCCGCCCAGCGGCCTGTGAGATACGTCAGACGATAGTTCGCGCCTCGCGGCACAGACCAAACGCCCGATTGCGCGCTTTCGATTGTTACCGTCTGGGATGTGCGGTTTTCAATTTCCGCCCGCTTCGAGATGATGTCTTCCTGCGGAAATACATGATAAATAAGGTTTACGAGCAGGTTGTATTGAATGTCTTTCAAGTGAAGAATGAGCGTATCTCCCTGAATGTCGTAGGAAGAGTATTTCAGCACCAAATCGCGGTCTCCGTCCGCAAGCATCACCTTGAGAGCAGGTTCATTGTAGTATTCTCCACCCCAGCCAGGATATTCGAGGTTGGTCATGGTTTCGCTGGAATTGAACGAAGCGGCCTCAGGCCTGGAGCGCGCAGGAGAAAAATCGTTGTCGCTCGTAAGTTTTTCGCCCCAATAAAGAAATTGCAATTCGTTGCGCTCGTTAAGACCCATCGCGTAGGAGGTGTTTGCTGTCGTCAGTAACCACACTTTGACGTTCGGCAGGTAGCGGACCTCCGCACCGCCCGTCGCGCCGAACACGGGCGCAATGTTAGCCAAAAGCGTAACCGCCAGCGCGACGAAAAGAGGACGAAACCATTGGGTGAGTTTGACCATGAAGAAACCGCTCGAAATCCCTTGGAGTTTTTGTGAAAAGGCCGAGAAGGTGCTGTGGCGGCGGCCTCTGGCCGTAAAGCGGTCGATTGTCATCCTGAGCGCAGCGAAGGATCTGCTCCTGATTGGCCCCCCGCAAAAGCAGATTCTTCGCTACGCTCAGAATGACAGGGGCCGGGTCCGGCGGACGAAGCTAGTAAGAGGCCACCGCTACAGCCGGCGCTCTGCCGCCGCTACAAATTAGTGGACTTTGACCACCAGATAAAGCACCGGCCCCGGCACTTCCTTAAACCAATGCGGGGTGCCAGCGGGGATTACCAGCACGTCGCCTTTGGAAATATGCCGCACTTGGCCGCCCTCGATGCTCGATCCGCGCATCTCGCCGGGCGCCGTTTGATGGCCGCCGACCATCTTCCCGCCCGTGACAAAAGTGGCCGAGCCGTCGACGACGTAAATCACATCGGTATCGCGCTGGTGCAGTTCCACCTCGCCCGCTTTGTCGCGCCGGGCCGTCATCACGCTGTAAGTGCCGTTGCCGGGCGGATAAAGATATCCCCCTTTGGCAAAGCCCGCCGCAACCTGCTGGTGATTGAAGTAGGCCGCTCCGTGCGTCTCCGCCGCGAGCCATTGGACTGCGACCGCCACGCACATACCGAGCAATGCAACCTGAAAAAGTCGCCGCAAGCCATTAGAATTCATGGGGTCTCTCCTGAGTGAACTGAACAACAACGGGATAATATGAGGGAGATTGCGGCGGAAGTCCAGCGCCATTATCTTTTGCCCGAGAAATCTTAATGGTTCGCCAGGTG
>DASZAA010000398.1:0-1600 GCA_035945615.1 Terriglobia bacterium | reverse complement strand
AGCAGAAGTTTCATCAGCGCCTCGCCGATTTCTTCCTTGTGCACGCGAACGGTAGTAAGCGGCGGATCCATCAGGCTGGCTTCTTCGCGGTCGTCAAACCCAATTAAGCTGATGTCCTTGGGCACGCTCAGGCCATTGCGAACCAGCGCACGCCAGACGCCGTAGGCGATTTCGTCGTTCCCTGCCATTACGGCGGAAGGGCGAGGCTTGAGCGCCAGCAGCCGTGAAACCGCCCTCTCGCCATATTCCTGGAATCCTCCGGTATTCATTTTGTTCGTCATGCTCAGTGGACTGAGTTTTCTCGACCGCACGGCGGCTAGATATCCCCGGAACCGCTCCTGGAACCACGGGAAGGAAACATCGGCGACAAACATAATCCGGCGGTGCCCCTGGCCGGCGAGGTAGCTGACGGCTTCGTGCACGCCTTTGTATTCATCAAAGCTCACCATGTCGAAATCGCTCGTTCCATTCCGGTCAAGCACGTTATTGCCAAGAGCGACAAACGGAATTCGGAGTTCTTGAATGCGCTGCAAGAAATTACCGTGAACGAGGCCCGTCAGAATCAATCCATCCACCCAGCCGCGCTCCTGGAGGATGGGCGGAATCGGGATGCGCGACGCCGGCATTAGCGGGTCATAATGGGCGACGGTGTAAATCACATGCTGCTTGAGCGCGATGGCGCAGTTCGCCACGCCTTGCAGGACGCGGGCGTGGAAGGAGTGCATGAAGGCCCGGTTGTTCATCAAGAAGCACACCATGCCCGAGCGTGACTGCAGAATGCGCCGCGCCTGAGCGTGGGGGCGGAAATCCAGCTTCTTTATGACGGCGAGGACGTGGTTGCGCGTTTCAAGGCTGACGCTCGCGCCCCCGTTGAGGACGCGGGAAACGGTGCCCACGCCGACACCCGCTTCGCGCGCGACATCCCGTATGGTAGCAGGAGCTGGAACTGGTTTCATAGGCTTTCCAAAGCAAAGAAAATACCGGCCAATTCGAATCAACATTTCCTGCTCGCTTGATTTGAAGCGGCCATGAATTGCCAGCACGTTATTTTAATCCAAATGAACAATGGATTTCAAAGCTTAAAAGAGCGAGCAAGGCTGGGAACAGGTTCCAGGGAAATATAAAGATGCCCATCTCCATAGGACTTTGTCCGAGGATGTCGCACCAATGAAAGGGGCCGCGGCTGCAGCCGGAGTCGTCATACAAACCCTTATGCTGCCGCGTGTTTCGGACGATATACAATGTATGCAGAGGGCTGTGCAGACTGCCGGTCAACCCCGTGCTCGTGAAGCGATGCAGACAAGAGAACAAAACGGTGTGTTATCGACGGCGCCAAAGAGCGGATTCGAAACGATTGGCCGGGCATCCATCTGGCGCCAAGATCTGGCGCAAATCATCGAGTCTCCGCTATTCCCGGTGGCATTAATCATTGCTGCTGTTTTCCTTCTTTATGCGCGGGTGCTTGGCGGCGCTTTCGTCAGCGACGACGAGCAACAAATCCTCCAAAACGTCTTCGTCACCAATCTTCACCTGTGGCGCCACATCTTTGGCGACTCGGTGTGGGCGTTCATGGGCAGCGGCAACGCGGCCAAGTTCTACC
>DASZAA010000397.1:0-1990 GCA_035945615.1 Terriglobia bacterium | reverse complement strand
CCATTTACGGATGGATTCCCATCATTGGCGGCCTGTTGGCGTGGGATTACTTCGTTTGGCGCCGCGCGAAGTTGAAGGGAACTCGACCCAGAATCAAGCGCTGGGTCACGAAAAAGCTGTTGACGCTGGTGGCAGCCGCTGCCGTCACGCCGCTGATTCCCGCGTGGGTTCCCGCCGGACAGGTGTCGAGCCAATTCCTTGGCATGATTGGCAGATACAGCGGACTTCCCGCGGCCTTGGCGTGGGCCACGGCCGGCTTCGTGCTGGCGCTGCTCTGCGGGCACCGCCAGACGCGGGACTCCCTGCTGGGGCACGGAAAAGCGCTGAGCCTGATCAGCCTGGGCGCGCTGGTGAGCGTTCTCACGCTGACGCTGATCGGCTGGTCGCTGGCTTACTGAACACTCACCGAACACTTGTCGGACAACCAGCCACAGGCTTCACGCCGCCAGCAATTGACACCAGGCAAAACTTAGCTTACTGTAAACACAACCAGCTCGCCTCGGTGTTTTCCGCCGGACCATGGGAAAACGGGCCTGCTGGCGGAAACGCGATGAAGGCCCGCCATCTAATCCCTAGGTTCTTGACAGCTGCGTTGCTTCTCTTGGGCGCTTCGCACTTTGCGAACGCGCAGAGCACCCCCAGTTCACTCCCTCTGCCCGATATGGCGGGTTCCACGCTTCCGCTAAACAACAGTGTGGCTGGCAACATTCAGGTTTATGTGCGAACGGAAGATGGCGAACCTCTCTCCACAAGCCCGAAAGTAACGATTATCCCGCCTTCGGATACGGCCGCCATACCTCAGATGAAGAAGGCCGGACAAGACGTTTGGGTCTTTAGCGGCGTCGAGCTCGGAGACATGTACGAAGTCCAGGTGCAGGCTCCCGGATACCACACCGAGCTCAGACCTGTCCGGCTGCTCGATGTCGGCAGTGCGTCGGCCAGCATTATTGTCTTCATGCGAAATCCCAATGATGAATTGGCATTTCATCCTCCGTCCGGGCAGTTTGTGCTCGCGCCCCAAGCCGAAAAGGAAGCGCAAAAAGGTTCCACCGATCTGGACTCGGGCAAAATTGATTCCGCCGAAAAACACTTCGGCAAGGCGCTCCAAATGGCGCCGGATAATCCCTACGTGAACTATTTGATGGGCATGAGCTTCTTTCTGAACGGGAATTTGCCGTCGGCCAAGCCATATCTGGAAAAATCCGTATCGGCCGATCCCACACAACTGCCGGCTCTGATGGCGCTGGGCACTCTCCGATTTCGACAGGCAGATTACGCAGGAGCCATTCAAGTCCTTGCTCCCGCGGCGCGATTGAACGGCTCGAAGTGGAAAGTGCATTCCATGCTCGCCGGCTCCTATCTGAAGCAAAAGGATTTTGAACATGCCCGCGAGCAGGCGCAGTTGGCGTTGACCATGGGAGGAAAGCAAGCCGGGGGCAACCAACTCGTTCTTGGAGAGGCCCTAGCAGGATTGGGCCAACGCGAAAAGGCAGTCACCGCGCTTGAAGCTTTTTTGGCGCAGTATCCCAACGACAGCAACGACCCGACGATCCGTACCTGGCTCCCCGCGCTGAAAAACCCTCAACCGGCAAAATCAACGCCCGCCGTCGGTTCGCTGGTCGGCGCGGCGGCGGTCGATTTGCCTCCCAAGGAAGACTGGGCTCCGCCGGATGTCGATGCCGCCAAGCCTTTCATCATCGCCGGCGCGTCGTGCTCCTTGCCGAAAGTTCTTGCATCCGCGGCGACGAATGCGACGCAGATGGTGACCGACCTCGAGAGGTTCTCCGCCACGGAAGAATATCAGACCGTCGAGATCAAGCGGACTCAAAGCTTGGAGAAGCCCGTCTCGCGCACGTTCAGCTACCTGGTTTTCATCGAGCATCCTAGCGACCAGGTCATTCACGTAAATGAGTTTCGCAATCAGGGAGTGGCCGCCACGGAAATGCCCGGCGAACTCGCCGACATTGGCGCTCCTGGGCTGGTTCTCGCA